>NZ_OY781925.1:0-242500 GCF_963677305.1 uncultured Holophaga sp. | reverse complement strand
TAAAGAAAGCGTAATAGCTCACTGGTCAAGCGGGTCCGTGCCGACAATTCAACGGGGCTCAAGCATGTTACCGAAGCTGCGAACAGATACTGTGGTAGGGGAGCATTCCCTACGCCTGTGAAGGTTGACCGTAAGGACAGCTGGAGGCATGGGAAGAGACTCTGTCGGCATAAGTAGCGAAAAGACGGGTGAGAACCCCGTCCGCCGTAAGACTAAGGATTCCAACGCAAGGTCAATCCGCGTTGGGTTAGTCGGTCCCTAAGCCGAGGCCGAGAGGCGTAGGCGATGGAAAGCTGGTTAATATTCCAGCACCGTGAATGTTTCGTTTGAACGATGCAGGGACGCAGGAAGGTAGGGGCGCAGGGCTATGGAATGTCCTGCGGAAGGCATCAAGGATGTGACTTAGGGAAGTCCGGGTCGCGCAAGTCCAAGGTGTCTGACGAAAAGTCCTGATCCTACACTGCCGAGAAAAGCTGCTAAGGAGAAGCATTTGCGACCGTACCGCAAACCGACACAGGTAGTCGAGGAGAGAATCCTCAGGCGTTTGAGAGAACTCTGCTGAAGGAACTCGGCAAATTAACCCCGTAACTTCGGGAGAAGGGGTGCCCCGGTAGGGTTCATAGCCCGAGGGGGTGGCACATAAATGTCCCAGGCGACTGTTTAACAAAAACACAGGTCTCTGCAAACTCCAAAGAGGAGGTATAGGGGCTGACGCCTGCCCGGTGCCGGAAGGTCAAGAGGAGCGGTCAGCGCAAGCGAAGCTGCGAATTTAAGCCCCGGTGAACGGCGGCCGTAACTATAACGGTCCTAAGGTAGCGAAATTCCTTGTCGGGTAAGTTCCGACCTGCACGAATGGCGTAACGATCTGGGAACTGTCTCCAGCAGAGACTCAGCGAACTTGTAGCACCGGTGAAGATGCCGGTTACCCGCACTTAGACGGAAAGACCCCGTGCACCTTTACTACAACTTGACATTGAGGTTGGCATTGTGCTGTGCAGGATAGGTGGGAGGCTATGAAACTGGCTCGTCAGGGTCGGTGGAGCCATCGTTGAGATACCACCCTGCGCAATGCTGATCTCTAACCCGCGCCCGTAATCCGGGTGGGAGACAGTGTCAGGCGGGTAGTTTGACTGGGGCGGTCGCCTCCTAAAGAGTAACGGAGGCGTGCGAAGGTTCCCTCAGGCTGTTTGGAAATCAGCCGCAGAGCGCAATGGTATAAGGGAGCTTGACTGCGAGACACACACGTCGAGCAGATGCGAAAGCAGGTCATAGTGATCCGGTGGTTCCGCATGGAAGGGCCATCGCTCAACGGATAAAAGGTACGCCGGGGATAACAGGCTGATCTTGCCCAAGAGTTCATATCGACGGCAAGGTTTGGCACCTCGATGTCGACTCATCGCATCCTGGGGCTGGAGCAGGTCCCAAGGGTTCGGCTGTTCGCCGATTAATAGCGGTACGTGAGTTGGGTTCAGAACGTCGCGAGACAGTTCGGTCCCTATCTAGTGTGGGCGTAGGATATTTGAGAGGACCTGTCCTTAGTACGAGAGGACCGGGATGGACTGACCTCTGGTGTTCCAGTTGTGTTTCCAAATGCAATGCTGGGTAGCTATGTCGGGAAGTGAGAAGCGCTGAAAGCATCTAAGCGCGAAACACCCCTCAAGATGAGATATCCCCACGAGACCCGTCGTAGACGACGACGTTGATAGGTCGCATGTGTAAGCGCAGTAATGCGTTCAGCTGAGCGATACTAATGGGTCCATTGGCTTGACCTTTCATCAATCAATTTCATGCACACAAAGGTGCGCGTTTCGGAAGGCTTTTTGAAGAAAAGCCGTAGAGCGCGGCAGTCCAGGCTTGAGCAAAGCTCAAACTGGAATGCCAAGCGGCCGAAACCGCCCGTCAGGACGCTCTCGAGAGAGCCTCCCTTAATTCACCCTTCGAATTTGAAAAGCAAGACGACAAGTTCAACGACTTCGTCGTGGCTATACCCTGGAGGTCACACCCGTTCCCATTCCGAACACGGCAGTTAAGCTCCAGAGGGCCGATGATACTGCCAGGGACACTGGTGGGAAAGTAGGTCGCCGCGACGTTAAATATCTAGGCCGCCCCCCAAGGGCGGCCTTTTTGCGTGGTCCGGATGGTAAACTCATTCTGCCCTGGGAGTGGCGAATCTTCCGGCAGGCATGAAGGACCGCAACATGGCAAGTTCAGCAGTCAATCCGGCCAAGTCCAGAGCCCGGATACATGTTCTCGATTTCATCCGTTTGGTGGCCTTGCTGCTCATGATCCAGGGGCACACCCTGGACGCATTCATGGACCCTGGGCAGCTGGACTGGTCCAGCGGCAGGTGGACCCTCTGGCTTCACCTCAGGGGACTCACCGCGCCTCTCTTTCTGATGGTCTCTGGAGCCGCCACCGTTCTGGGCGTACGCTACGACCCGGACGGGAGGGTGGCAAGGGCTGTGCTGCACCGCAGGATGTGGACGGCTTTCAAGGTGATCGGTATCGGTTATCTTCTGGTCTTCCCGGCCAGCCGGCTTGCCGACCTACCCTGGCTGTCCCCAGAGGTCTGGCAGGGGTTCTTCCGGGTCAACATTCTTCAGCTCAACGGTGTCGCACTCCTCGTCCTCACCGGAATACTGGCCCTGGTCAGGACCCGGCGGCGCTATGCCCTGGCGGGTGTCGTGATGGGACTCAGCACCCTTTTCCTCGCGCCATTCGTCTATGCCGTGGACTGGTACCGCTGGCTGCCGGAGGGACTGGGGGCCTACCTGTCCTTCAATCACGGATCCCTCTTTCCGTTCTTCCCCGCCGCGGCCTATATGGGCTTTGGTGTAGGCCTCGGGGGCTTGCTGATGGAGGCTGCCCCGGAGAGCCGTGCCCGGGTCTTCCGGGTCACCTGCCTGTGGGCGGCTGTCGCTGCTCTTGGGCTCGCAGCGCTGCTCGCCCGGTGCGGTTGGGGGGGCTGGCTGCCCACTCACGATGCCTATAAGGCGGGTCACATCTATGCCCTGTTCCGGCTCGGCTTCGCCCTCCTGATTTTCGGAATGCTCGGCTGGCTGGATGAGCTCCGGGAGTCCTGGGTCGTGCGCGGGGCTGCCTATGGCAGGCAGTCCCTCTTCATTTACGTGGCTCACTTGGTCTTGATCTACGGGCTGCCCTGGACTGGAGGCCTTGCGGCCGCGCGCTACCACAGCATGGTCCCAGCGCACGCTGTGCTGTACATTCCCTTGGTGGTAGGTGTCTCATTCGGTGCCATGATGCTCTGGAACCGGATCCAGAAGTCCCCTCTGCACCTGGGGCGCATGGTGCAGGCCTCGGCGGTGTGCGCCCTGCTTTACGCTGTCATCTTCTGATCGGCGGGCAAGGTCTGGACCCCAACTCCGAAACGAGCCAAGGCCCATGAAACACGCTAGACTGGATGTTTCTGTGTGTGAGGAAAAATATGTCCATCCAGGTGCGCCTTCCCGATGATTCCGTCAGAGAGCTGAGGGACGGTGCCACCGGTGCCGACCTGGCCGGATCCATCGGGCCCAGGTTGCTGGAGGCCGCCCTTGCGGTCAAGGTGGACGGGCAGCTCCGCGATCTCAAGGCCCTGCTTCCGGATGGCGCGCAGGTGGCCATTGTGACCTCCAAAGACCAGGACGCCCTGGAGCTGGTTCGCCACTCGACCGCCCACCTCCTGGCCCAGGCCGTCCGGCGGCTCTTTCCCGGGACGAGAGTGGGCATCGGCCCCATCATTGAGGATGGCTTCTACTACGACTTCCAGGTGGAGCGCTTCTTCACCCCTGAGGACCTCGAAGCCATCGAAGGGGAGATGCGGGTGATCGCTGCTGAAGCGGTCCCGGTGGTCCGCGAGGAGATGAGCCGGGAGGACGCCATTCAGCGCTTCGAAGCCCTCGGGGAGCCTCTCAAGGTGGAACTTGCCTCCGAGATCCCCGCTGGGGAGGTGATCTCCGGGTACAGCCAGGGGGACTTCTATGACCTCTGCCGGGGACCCCATGTCCCGGACACCTCCAAGCTGAAGGCCTTCAAGCTGCTCAACACCGCTGCCGCATACTGGCGGGGGGATGAGAAGAATGCCCAGCTCTGCCGGATCTATGGTACGGCCTTCCACACCCAGAAGGAATTGGACGAACACCTCAAGCGCCTCGAAGAGGCCCGGGCGCGGGATCACCGCAAGCTGGGCAAGGAGCTGGGTCTCTTCTCCTTCCATCCCGAAGCTCCGGCTTCGCCCTTCTTCCACCCGAAGGGCACCGTGGTCTACAACGAGCTGGTGAACTACATGCGGGAGCTGTACCTCCGGCAGGGCTACGACGAGGTCATCACCCCCCAGGCCCTCGATGTCAGCATGTGGAAGACCTCCGGGCACTACGAGAAGTACCAGGACAACATGTATTTCACGATGGTCGACGAGCGGGAGTACGCCCTCAAGCCCATGAACTGCCCCAGCCACTGCCTGATCTATGCCAATGGTCAGCACAGCTACCGTGACCTCCCCATCCGCTATGCCGACTTCGGGCGCCTGCACCGCTATGAGCGCAGCGGCGTGACCCAGGGGCTCACCCGGGTCCGGACCTTCTGTCAGGACGACGGCCACATCTACTGCACCCCTGAGCAGATGCGGGCCGAGATGGCCTCCTTCTTCGACTTCATCATGGACGTCTACAAGACCTTCGGCTTCGAGGAGGTCCGGGTCGCCCTCTCCACCCGCCCTGAGAAACGCCTGGGGTCCGATGAGATCTGGGATCAGGCCGAGGGGGCTCTGGCTGAGGCCATGCGCGACGCCGGGATGGCCTTCCACATCAATCCAGGAGAGGGTGCCTTCTACGGTCCCAAGATCGAGTTCCAGGTGCTGGACGCCCTCAGGCGGCCCTGGCAGCTGGGCACTCTCCAGGTCGACTACTCCATGCCGGCCCGGTTCGGTCTGACCTATGTGAAGCCTGACGGGTCCGAAGGGGCGCCTGTGATGCTGCACCGTGCCATCCTGGGCAGCCTGGAGCGCTTCATGGGCATCCTGATCGAACACTGCGCGGGCGCCTTCCCGACTTGGCTGGCGCCTGTCCAGGTGGCGATCCTGCCCATCACGGACCGTGTCCAGGACTACGCCCGGGAGGTCCGGGAGAAGGCACTCGCCCTGGGTATCCGGACTCAGCTCGATCTCCGCAACGAGAAGGTGAACGCCAAGATCCGAGAGGCCCAGCTGCAGAAGGTCCCCTACATGCTCGTCATCGGCGACCGGGAAGCCTCCAGTGGGCAGGTTTCCGTCCGCCACCGGAAGGAGGGCGATCTTGGGGCCCAGGGCGTGGATGCGGTGCTGGAGCGGATTGTCGGGGAGATCAAAGCCCGGATGCGATAATTGCCTTGGATTCTCTGGGAATCCTTGGTAAGATCGTTATCCTTGTGTAAATGAGGAGGATGGTATTCGAGCCAATGAGACGCGTATCAACGATGGCATTCGGGCTTCCGAAGTACGGGTCATCGACGAAGACGGCACCCAGCTGGGGGTTATGACCCCCTTGGAGGCGGTCAGGATCGCCGAAGGCAAAGGCTTGGATCTCGTGGAGGTATCTCCCACGGCCAACCCCCCCGTTTGCAGGATCATGGACTATGGCAAGTACCGGTTCATGGAATCCAAGCGCGAACACGCAGCCCGTGCCAAACAGAAGACCATTATCGTCAAGGAGGTGAAGTTCCGCCCCCGTACCGACGATCACGACTTCGAGTTCAAGCTCAAGCACATCCTCCGATTCCTGGAGGATGGCGACAAGGTGAAGGTGGTGGTGATGTTCCGCGGCCGTGAGGTCGTCCACCGGGATATCGGCTACCGCATCATCGAAGATGTCCTGGCCCGGGTGGCCGACAAGTGCATTGTCGAGAAGTCCGCCGGCATCGATGGCCGTGACATGCACGCCATCATCGCCCCCCGCCCCGTAGCTCCCGAACCCAAGAAGGTCAAGGCCGCCAAGCCGGAAACCGCCTTGGATCCCAAACAAGCATAGAGGTTTCCATGCCCAAGCTCAAAACCCACAAGGGTGCGGCCAAGCGTTTCAAGAAGACCGGCTCCGGCCTCTTCAAGCGCGGCTGCTCCCACCAGCGCCACATCCTCACCAAGAAGTCCTCCAAGCGCAAGCGTCAGCTTGATCTGGGCGGCATGGTGGACAAGTCCGATCTCGGACGCGTCCGCGCCATGCTTCCCTACGCCTGAGCCTTCTGAAGGTACTGGATCAATACGGTGGCCCAGCCACCCCCGACGGGGCCGGACAAATGCTCGTACGGAGCTGCCCTGAGGAAAGGAAAAGATGACACGAGTCAAGCGTGGTTTTAAGCGGGTTCAGCGTCGCAAGCGGATGCTGAAGTTCGCCAAGGGCTTCTATGGTGCCAAGTCCCGGCTCTATCGCTCTGCGAAGGAAGCCGTCGAGAAGGCCCTGCAGTATTCCTACCGTGACCGGAAGGTGCGCAAGCGCGACTTCCGTCGCCTTTGGATCGTCCGTATCGGTGCCGCCTGCGAGATGAACGGCACCAGCTACTCCAAGTTCATGGGCGGGCTGAAGAAGGCCAATGTCACCCTCGACCGCAAGGTCCTGGCTGATCTGGCCGTCCGCAATCCCGAGGCCTTTACCCAGCTCGTGGCCGTGGCCAAGGGCTGAGCGGAGACTCCACTCCCATCGCACACCCGAAAGGCCGCGCCAAGCGGCCTTTCTTTGTTTCAAGGGCCCTGCGGCCCCGAACCTGCTCCAGCGAGGAACGCCATGGCAACGAGTCTTCTGCCCCCGGACCTGTGCGAGGCCGAACAGGGCTTCCCTTCAGCCCTGGAGGCCTGCCGGGACCTGGATGCCCTCATGCGGCTCAAGGGCGCCTACACCGGTCGGGAGGGCAGCCATGCCGCCCGGATGATGGAGCTGCTCAAGGCGGCTCCCAAGGATCAGAAGCGTGAGCTGGGGGCCTCCATCAATGCTCTCAAGTCCCAGTGGGAGGAGGCCATCAAGGCTCGTCAGTTGGCGCTCGAGGAGGCGCGGAAGTCCCAGGCTGCTCTGGCCCAGTCCTGGGATCCCGAGCTGCCGCCGCCGGTGCCAGCCAAAGGGGCCAAGCATCCCCTCAACCGTCTCATGGACCGTATGGTGGAGGTCTTCCGTCCCCTGGGCTACCACGTGGAGGAAGGCCCCGAAATTGAGACGGAGGGGCACAACTTCGACGGTCTCAACATCCCTGAGGATCACCCTGCCCGAGGCAGTGCGGATACCTTCTATCTGAAGGCCCATGACGAGCTCCTGCTTCGCACCCACACCAGCCCTGTGCAGGTGCGTGTGCTGAAGCGGCTGGCGCCCCAGATCGAGGCCAAGGGGGGCATCCGCTTCCTGGCTCCCGGCCGGGTCTACCGTAAGGATGAGATCGATCCCACCCACAGCCCCATGTTCCACCAGGTGGAAGGCCTGTTGGTGGGCAAGGGCATCGGTATGCACCACCTGAAGGGCACCCTCAGCTACGCCATGAAGGCCCTCTTCGGGCCCCAGGCCGAGGTGCGTTTCCGGCCCAGCTACTTCCCCTTCACGGAGCCCAGCTGCGAGGTGGATGTCCGCTGCCCGCTCTGTGGCGGCGACGGGTGCCGGGTCTGCAAGGGCTCCGGCTGGGTCGAGCTTCTCGGTGCGGGCTTGGTCCACCCCAATGTGCTGAAGTATGCGGGCATCGACCCCGAGGTCTGGAGCGGTTTCGCCTTCGGCATCGGCGTGGAGCGCACCGCCATGATGGTGAGCCAGACCCCTGACCTGAGGCTCTTCTTCGAGAATGACACCCGCTTCCTGGCGGCCATGGGAGGACTGGACTGATGCTGATCGAACTCAAGGCTCTGGCCCAGGAGATCCCCGCTGTTGCCGGGCTGCCCGCTTCTGAAGTGAGCGCCCTCTCCGCTGCCCTGGGCTTCCCGGTGGATGGCGTCACCCAGGAGAATGGCGAGACCATCCTGGAGGTGGATGTCACGGCCAATCGGGGCGATGTGCTCTCCCACCGGGGGTTTGCCCGGGATCTGGCGGCCAAGCTGGGGGGCGGACTGGCCCCCCTGGCCTGCGAGCCCCTGGCCGAGGGTGAGGCCCTCCTCCCCATCCGCCTGGAAGCCGGTGCTGCCTGCCCCATCTACGCCACAGCGGTACTTGACCTGGGCACCGGTGGGGCTGGCTCCGGCACCCCCGAGGAGGCCCGGCGCTTCCTGGCCTCCATGGGGACCAACGCCAAGGGCTTCGCGCCGGTGGATGGCTCCAACGAGCTCCTCTTCCGCTACGGGCACCCCACCCATGCCTTTGATGCCGACTCCCTCAAGGGGGCCCTCATTGTGCGCTGGGCCCGGGAGGGAGAGACCCTCCTGACCCTCGATGGCGTCGAGCGGAAGCTGGATCCCCGGGACCTCCTCATCGCCGACGAGACGGGCCCAGTGGCCCTGGCAGGTGTCATGGGCGGCGACAGCACCAAGGTGACCCCCGGGACCCGACGGGTCCTCCTCGAGAGTGCCTGGTTCGATGCCCGCAGCGTCCGCGCCACCGCCCACCGTCACAACCTCCACTCGGACGCCTCCTACCGCTTCGGGCGGGGAGCCGATCCCGCCATGGCCCGCACCGGCCGGGATCTTCTGGCCCGTCGGCTCATGGAGTGGGGTGGTGCTGAGCTGAAGGGGGTCTGGACCGCAGGAGAGCTGCCCGGCACCCAGGAGGGCATCGTCTTGAGCGAGGGCACCCTCCACCGCCTCACCGGCGCGCCGATCTCTCTCGCCGAGGCTCAGAGTCTCCTGGAGCGTCTGGGCTTCAAGGTCAGGCCCTGTGACCGTGGGCTGAGTGTGCTGCCTCCCACTTGGCGCCATGACATGGAGATCGAGGTGGACCTGGCGGAGGAGGTTCTCCGTATGCGCGGTTATGACACCATCCCCATGAGCCTGCCTCCCCTTGAGGGCCACCCCGAGCCGCTCTCCGCCACCTATGCCCAGCGGAGGACCCTGGCCCAGCGCATGGCCCATCTGGGCTTCCACCAGACGGTGACCCTGGGCTTTGTGAGCCCTGAGGCCGATGCCGAGTGCATGGTCCGTCTGGGGCTGGACAACCCCCAGGAGGGGCGCACCCTCACCAACCCGCTGGGGGTGGAATACTCCGTGATGCGCGGCTCCCTCTTGCCCAGCCTCAAGACTGTCGCGGACTACAACCTGCGCCAGGGTGCCCGTGAGGTCCGACTCTTCGAGATCGCCCCGGTGTTCACCGCTCATCCGGAGGGGCCCAGGGAGGAATTCAAGCTGGGTCTCATCTGGGCCGGTATCCAAGGAGGGGAGAGCTACCTTGCTCCGGCCCGTGCCGTGCGCGCCGCTGATCTGGCTGGCATCGCCAGGGGCCTAGGCCTGAGTGAGCTCCCTGCCATCCACGAGCTGACCGAGGGGGTCTTCGCCCTGGAGTTCCCCCTCGGGGATCTGGGCAAGCCTCAGGAACGGGTGATTCCCAACTTCAAGCCCTTCAGTCGCTTTCCTGCAGCGGAGCGGGATCTTTCCCTGCTGGTCCCCATGGACCAGGCCTATGCCCCCCTTCGGGATGCCTTGGCCGCGGTCCTGCCTGCTGACATCCTCCAGGGGTTGGCCTGTGTCGACGTGTTCCGCCACAAGAGCCTGCCCGAAGGCAAGCAGGCCTGGCTCATGCGCTTCCGCTTCCGGCACATGGAGCGCACCCTGACCGGTGCCGAGGTCGATGGCTGGATCGCCCGGGCCCTGGAAGCGGCCAGGAACCACGGGGCCGAGCTCCGCGGGTAGAATGGATGGATACGAGGCTGCCATGGATCTCCTGAAACAACTCGAAGCCAAGCTCCAGACCCTCCTCCAGCAGCGCAACCTGCTGCGGGAGGAGGTGGAGCAACTCAAGTCGGTGGGTGCCACCATGGAGGAGGAACTCCACAGCCTCCGGCGCCGTCTGGAGGACCTACAGTCCGAGAAGGCCACCCTGGTGAAGGACCGCGACGAGGTGAAGTCCCAGGTGGATCAGATCCTCCGGATGGTCGAGGACATGGCGTGAACCTGTTCCGCGAGACCTCCAGCCTGGAGGCAGGGGAGGCCTGGGTCGAGATCCTGGGCAGGGACTACCGGATCAGCAGCCAGGCCGGGGAAGGGGAGTTGGAGGCTTCGGTCTCCCTTCTCGAGGAGACCTTCCGCGACATGGAGCGGGCCTATGAGTTAAGATGGGGGAGTCCCCCCTCGACGCTGGACACTACTACCTGGCTGTTGATGGGGGCCCTGAACTTGGCCCACCGTGTGGTGCGCCTTGAGCAGGAAGCCAGCCGACAGACCCAGAACCTGGAGCAGACCCTTTCGAGGCTTCTCGATGATGTTCCGGACACCAGTTCAGAAAACTGCTGAAAACCTGATCCCTGCGAGGCCCGTGAGAAGGCTATGCGCTTGTTCCGTAAGCCGTTATGGGTGTCCTGCCCCCGGCCTTGTGCGTTCCACGCTGTGGCGCGCCTTAAACCGGGTCTTGGTCGCCCCCCTGTCATGACTGGGAACACGGCAACCTTCCACGACTGAGCGGGGATCCCCTCTGGTTACTGTCGCCTGGCTCCTTCATCCCTGGAGCCATACATGACTGCTGTAATCATTGTTCTTCTGCTGGTGGCCATCGGGGCGGTGGTCTTCGGCGTACTCAACATGAAGAAGGCCCAACAGGCCCAGGTGGAGGTCTCCAAGGCCCAGGTCCGGGCCGAGGCTGAACTCAAGGCCCAGCGGGAGTTGCTCTTCGCCGAGGCGGAGAAGGAGGCGGCCCGCATCCGAGAGCGGGGCGTCAAGGACGCCGAGTCCCTCCGGAAGGATGCCGAGCTCCGGGTGAAGGAGCAGGCCCTGCAGGCCCGCACCGAGGCCGAGAAGGTGGTCAACGAGCGCCTCCAGGCCCTGGACAAACAGGAGCAGCGCCTCCAATCCAAGGAGGAGGGCCTCGACAAGAAACTGGCCCAGGTGGACCAGAAGACCAAGGAACTGGAATCCAGGGGCGACAAGCTCAAGGCCGAACTGGAGAAGGTCGAAGAACAACAGGTCGAGGCGCGCCGTCTGGTGGAGGAGCAGAGCAGGGTCCTGGAGGCTCTCTCGGGTCTGACCCGCGAGGAGGCCAAGACCGAGATCATCAGCCAGCTCGAGTACACCGCCAAGATGGACGCGGCCAAGCTGGTCCGGCGCATCGAGGAGGAGGCCCAGGAGGAGGCTGAGAAGAAGGCTCGCTGGGCCATCGGTGACGCCATCCAGCGGGTGGCCTCTGAGGCCATTACCGAGACGGCCGTCAGCTCTGTCCAGCTCCCCAGCGATGACCTGAAGGGGCGCATCATCGGCCGTGAGGGCAGGAACATCCGGGCCCTTGAGAAGGCCACCGGCTGTGACCTCATCGTGGATGACACTCCCGAGTCCATTGTCGTCTCCAGTTTTGACCCCATCCGGCGGGAAGTGGCTCGGCAGTCCATCCTCAAGCTCCTGGCGGATGGCCGCATTCACCCGGCCCGCATCGAGGAGGTGGTGGAGAAGGTGAAGGTCGAAATGGACCAGCACCTCAAGGAGATCGGTGAGAACACCTGCATCGCCCTGGGTTTCCCCGATGTCCACCCCAAGCTCCACAAGCTGGTGGGTCGCCTCAACTACCGCACCAGCTACGGCCAGAATGTTCTGGAACACACCAAGGAAGTGGCCCGCATCGCCGAGTACATGGCCGCGGAGATGGGGGCAGACGCCCGTCTCGCCCGCCGCGCCGGCCTCTTCCATGACATCGGGAAGGCCATTGATCGCGAAGTGGAGGGCACTCACATCGAGATCGGCATGGAGCTCCTCAAGCGCTTCGGCGAGAAGGAGTCCGTCATCCATGCCATGAGTTGCCACCACGGCGATCACGAGCCCAAGACCGTGGAGGCCATGCTCCTCACCGCCGCCGACGCCCTTTCCGCCGCCCGCCCGGGGGCCCGCCGTGAGATGCTTGAGACCTATGTCAAGCGTCTGGAGCAGTTGGAGGGGATCGCCAACTCCTACAAGGGGGTTCAGAAGAGTTATGCCATGCAAGCTGGCCGCGAGATCCGCATCATGGTGGATGCCGGCCAGGTCAATGACGACCAGGCCTTCTGGATTGCCAAGGACGTGACCAAGCGCATCGAGAGCGAGATGCAGTACCCCGGCCAGATCAAGGTCACGGTCATGCGGGAGACCCGGGCCGTCGAGTACGCCCGGTAGCCCCATGGCCTTCAGCTTCGACACCGTTCCCCAGCGCCAGGGCACCGACTCGCAGAAATGGCAGAAGTATGCGGGGCGGGACATCCTGCCCCTCTGGGTCGCCGACATGGACTTCCCCTCGCCTCCGGTGGTCATCGAGGCCCTGAAGCACCGCATTGACCATGGGATCTTCGGCTACGCCCGGCCCACCGCTGCCCAGACGGACGCGATCCTTGGCACCCTCCACACCCGCTATGGCTGGTCGGTGGATCCCTCCTGGCTGGTATGGCTCCCCGGGCTGGTGGTGGGTCTCAATGTCGTCGCCCAGGCCTTTGCCGCGCCCGGGGAGCAGGTGCTTTGCAACACGCCGGTCTATCCCCCCTTCATGACTGCACCGCGCAACTCGGGACGCGAGTCCCTCCAGGTCCCTCTGGTTCTGGATCGCGCAGCCCGCCGCTGGGAGATCGACTGGGAGGCGATGGAGAGGGCGGTCACGCCCCGCACCAAGGTGTTCTTCCTCTGCAATCCCCACAATCCGGTGGGGCGGGTCTTCCGGCGGGAGGAGCTGGAGCGCGTCGCTGACTTCTGCCTCCGCCACGGGCTCCTCCTCTGCTCGGACGAGATCCACTGCGACCTCATCCTGGAGGAGGGGTTATCCCACCTCCCCACGGGCATGATCGGACCGGAGATCGCCCAGCGCACCGTTACCCTCATGGCCCCCAGCAAGACCTTCAATGTGCCCGGCCTGGGCACCTCCCTGGCCATCATCCCCGATCCCGGGTTGCGGGCGCAGTTCGTGAGGGCCAGCACCGGCATCGTGGCAGAGGTCAACGTCCTGGGGTACACCGCCTGTGCCGCGGCCTATGGGGAGGGCGAGCCCTGGCGCCAGGAGCTGCTGGCCTACCTCCGGGGCAACCGGGAGCTCCTGCAGGAGACCCTGGACCGGGACCTGCCGGGCATCACCCTGGAGGCCCCCCTGGAGGCCACCTACCTGGCTTGGCTGAATGTCGCGGTCCTCGGCCTGGCCGACCCCGTGGCCCATTTCGAAGCCCATGGGGTGGGACTCTCCGAAGGCACCTTTTTCGGGGCTTCCAAGGGGGAGTATGTACGCCTCAACCTCGGGTGCCCTCAGGCCACCCTGGTGGAGGCCCTGGCCAGGATGAAGCGGGCCCTGGGCTGAAGCCGGGAGACCGTAACGGAAAAGGGGCGCCAGTGACGGCGCCCCTTTTCGTGGGGATGACCGCCTAGAGGGCGGCCCTCAGGGCCGCGAAGGCCGCCGGGATCCCCTCGGGCTTGGTCCCCCCCCCCTGGGCCAGGTCCCTCTTGCCACCGCCCCGCCCATCGATGCTGGGGGCCATGGCCTTGAGGAGGGCGCCCGCATCGGCGGGAAGGCCGGGGGTGACACTCACCAGGAGGGCCACCTTTCCGGCATCCACCTTGGAGGCCAGGGCGATGATGGCGCTCTGGTGGCGGGTGCGGGCCTGATCCATGAGCTCCCGCAGGGCGGCGGCCTCCAGCCCCTCCACCTGGGCGGTGACCAGGCTGAGGCCCTTGACCTCTTCCACGGTCTCGCTGGTGTCGGAGGCGGCCTTGAGCTTGGCCTCTTTCAGCTCCTTCTCCAGGGCTGTGATGCGGGCATCCTTGGCGGCGAGGAGGCCGGAGATGGCCTCGCGCCCGGCATTGGCCTGGCGCGAGAGCCCGGCCAGGATCTGCTCGCTCTCCTGCAGGCGCTCGAGGGCGGCAAAGCCCGCCACCGCCTCCAGGCGGCGCACGCCAGCGGCCACGGCGCCCTCGGAGACGATCTTGACGCAGCCGATCTCACCGGTGCTGGACACATGGGTGCCACCGCAGAGCTCCTGACTGAAGCCGGGAACGCTGACCACCCGGACCTCCTCTCCGTATTTCTCACCGAATAGGGCCATGGCGCCCAGGGCCAGGGCCTCATCGATGGCCATGCTCTGGCTGCGGGTGGGCAGGGCTTTGAGGGTCTGCTCGTTGACCAGGCGCTCGATCTCCTGGGTCTGGGCGGGCTCCAGGGGGGCGAAGTGGGTGAAGTCGAAGCGCAGGCGCTCGGCATCCACCACGCTGCCCGCCTGCTTCACGTGGGTGCCCAGCACCTCTCGGAGGGCGGCGTGGAGGAGGTGGGTGGCGGTGTGGTGGGCGCGGATGCGGGCCCGGCGCTCGGGGTCCACCTGGGCCAGGAGGGTTTCGCCCTCCTTGAGGGCCCGGCCGGGGTTCAGGACCACCTTGTGGAGGCTGCGCTTGGGGGCGGGAGCGCTGGTCTCCAGCACCCGGGCGCTGCCGCCCTCGAAGCTGAAGGTGCCGGTGTCGCCCACCTGGCCACCGCTGGTGGCGTAGAATGGGGTGGTGTCCAGGAGCACGGAGCCCTCGCCGCAGAGTTCAGCCACGCGCTTCTGCTGGGGATCGAAGAGGGCCAGCACCTTGCCTTGGGCCTCCAGGGTCTCGTAGCCCAGGAATTGGGTGGCCGGGAGGTCGGCCAGCACGGCGAAGTCGCCCTGGAGGCGCACATCGTGGGCCTTCATGGCGGCGCGGCTCTTGGCCTTCTGCTCGGCGAGCTCCTGCTGGAAGCCCTCAAGATCGGGCTGGATGCCCCGCTCCCGGCACCAGTCCTCCACCAAGTCCACGGGGAAGCCGTAGGTGTCGTAGAGCTTGAAGATCTCTGACCCGGCCAGGCTGCCGGTGGTGGTGTCGCAGGCCTCCAGCTGGCGCAGACCCGCGTTCAGGGTCACGCTGAACTGGGATTCCTCGCGGGAGAGGACCTTCTGGATGCGGGGCAGCTCCGAGGCCAGCTCGGGGTAGGCATCGCCCATGGCCCGAAGTACGGAGGGCACCAGATCGGCGAAGAAGAGTCCCTCGATACCCAGCTTCTTTCCGAAGCGCAGGGCGCGGCGGGTGATCTTGCGCAGGACGTAGCCCCGGCCCTCGTTGCTGGGTACCACGCCATCATAGATCATGAAGGTGGCGGCACGGATGTGGTCGGCGATGACCTGGGAGGCGGTGCGGTTGGTGTGCTCACCCCGGTCCTCGGCCTTGATGCGGGCCAGCTTCCAGATGGCTTCGAAGATGGGGGCGAAGAGGTCGATCTCGTAGTTGGAGGTGACGCCCTGGAGGATGGAGGCCACCCGCTCCAGGCCCATGCCGGTGTCGATGCTGGGCTTGGGCAGGGGCTTGAGGCCCCCCTTGCCGTCCTGCTCGTACTGCATGAAGACCAGGTTCCAGATCTCCATGGTGTCGTCGCCATCGCCGTTGACCAGGTCGGGGGTGTTACCGGCCATGTCCACGGGGCGGAAGTAGTGGATCTCGGAGCAGGGGCCGCAGGGGCCGGTGTCGCCCATCTGCCAGAAGTTGTCCTTCTTGCCGAAGCGCAGGATGCGGTCGGCGGGGACGCCCGCCTGCTTCCAGAGTTCCTCCGCCTCGGTGTCGGCGGGAATGCCTTCGGCCCCCTCGAAGACCGTCACCCAGAGGCGACTGGCATCCAGGCCCAGGTTGCCCTGGGCCACGGGCCCGGTGACGAACTCCCATGCATAGCGGATGGCATCGGCCTTGAAGTAGTCGCCGAAGCTGAAGTTGCCCAGCATCTCGAAGAAGGTGTGGTGGCGGGCGGTGAAGCCCACGTTGTCCAGGTCGTTGTGCTTCCCGCCCGCACGCAGGCACTTCTGGCTGGTGGTGGCCCGGGTGTATTCCCGGCGCTCCTTGCCCACGAAGACATCCTTGAACTGCACCATGCCAGCATTGGTCCACATGACCGTGGGGTCGTCGGCGGGTCCGATGACCGGGCTGGAGGTGACGATGCGGTGCCCCTGGGCGGCGAAATAGTCCAGGAAGCGCTTGCGGAGTTCTGCGGTTCTCATAATGAAGGTCCACTCCAGTGGGATGGGCGCGGGGCGCGGGGAAGAGTCCGGGCAGAGAACGAGCTCCGGGCCTCCGGACAACCTTCCGATTCTACCTGGAGAGGGTCAGCCCTGCTGGTACCGCTTCGTCCACTGGCCCATTTCGGTGCCGTAGAGATGGCTTGTCTTGAGGGCGGCCGGCTTGGGGAGGCGGGGGAGACCCTGCAGGGTCTCCCAGGCTTCCTCCCGGGCCAGGGCAGGGATCACGAAGTCGGTCAGGAGTGCCGGGGGGCGGTAGGCATTGATGAGGGCACAGTCCGGGCAGGCCAGGTCCTGGGGGAGATAGGGCAGGGGCAGGGGCAGGCCGCTGCCGCAGCCGACGCAACGGAGCTGGTCCGGAAGCCGGGGGGCCTGGGCTTCCCAGTGAGCGCGGGCCAGATCCGCCAGGCGCCGCACCTGGGAGTCTTCGAGGCAGACCCGGAGCCAGGCCCGAAGGCCTTCGATCTTCCTGGACTCGGCCTCCAGGGTGACCCGGGTATCCGCCCCGGGTCGCTCGAAGGCTGCCCGGACCTGGAGGAACCAAGCCTCGTCGGCCTTGGCCACCAGCTCGAGAAGCTGGTCCCGGAGGGCCTCCGCCCCCGGGAGGGGCTCCCAGGGGGCGGGGAGGGACGGGACTTCGGGCAGAGGGGGGGCCTCTTCGGCAATGAGGGATCCGGCCCGCTCCCGGAGGCGGGTGAGATAGGCCTCCCATCGCTCTGCAGCTTCATCGATCCGGGGGGGCAAGAGCGGGCTCCAGGATCAGTGACGGAAGTGGCGCATGCCGGTGAAGAAGAGCCAGACACCGAGCTTGCGGGCGGCCTCGATGACCTCCCCGTCCCGGGTGCTGCCGCCGGGCTCCACGATGGCGGTGACGCCGTGCTTCACCGCCAGCTCCAGGCCGTCGGCGAAGGGGAAGAAGGCATCGCTGCCGAGAACCGCCCCCTGGGCCTTCTCGCCCGCTTGGCGGCAGGCGATCTCCACGGAGCCCACCCGGCTCATCTGGCCGGCTCCGCAGCCCACGGTGCCGCCATCCTTCACCAGGGCGATGGCGTTGGACTTGAGGGTCTTGGCCACCATCTGGGCGAGGATGAGGTCACGTTCCGCAGGGCGGGGGCCGCTGCCCTGGACCTTGAGCTCCCACTCGGTGACCGGCACGAAGCGGTCATCGGGCTGTTGCACCAGGAAGCCGCCGCCGATGCTCCGGACTTCCATCCCCTGGGCGGCGGAGGGCCAGCGGCCGGGGGTCTTGAGCAGGCGCAGATTGGCCTTGGCCTTGAGGACTTCCAGGGCTTCCGGAGTGAAGTCCGGGGCCAGGATGACCTCCCAGAAAGTGCCGACCATGGCCTGGGCCAGCTCGCCGTCCACGGGGCGGTTGAAGGCGACGATGCCGCCGAAGGCACTCACCGGGTCCGAGGCCAGGGCCTTGCGGAAGGCCTCCAGGGACGTGTCGGCCAGGGCTGTGCCACAGGGGTTGTTGTGCTTGACGATGGCGCAGCTGGGCTCGGTGAACTGCCAGGCCAGGCGGGCCGTGGCGTCCGCATCCAGCAGGTTGTTGTACGAGAGCTCCTTGCCCTGGAGCTGGGTGCATGCCGAGAGGCCTTCGGAGGCTTTCCCGGCGCGGGTGAAGAAGGCGGCTGCCTGGTGGGGGTTCTCGCCGTAGCGGAGGCTCTGCTTGAGGGCGAGGCCAAGGGCCTGGCTGGGGGCCTGGGGCTCGGCGGGGCAGGCGAGGCGCTCCTCGAACCAGGCGGCGATGGCGCTGTCATAGGCGGCGGTGCGGCGATAGACCTGAAGTGCACAGAGCCGGCGGTCCTCCAGGGACCAGGTACCTGCCCTCAGCTTCTCCAGGAAGGCCTCGTAGGTATCGGGATCCGTGAGGACCGTGACGGAGGCATGGTTCTTGGCGGCGCTGCGCAGCATGCTGGGACCGCCGATGTCGATCTGTTCGATGCAGTCCTCGAAGCTGACGCCTTCCCGGGCGATGGTGGCCTCGAAGGGATAGAGATTGACCACCACCAGGTCGATGGGGTCGACGCCCAGGCGGCGAGCGTCCTCCACATGGGAGCTCTCGTCGCGGCGGTAGAGCAGGCCACCGTGGATGCGGGGGTGGAGGGTCTTGACCCGGCCTTCAAAGCACTCGGGGGCACCCGTGTAGTCCGCCACCTCCTGGACCTCGATCCCGGCATCCCGGAGGGCCTTGAGGGTGCCGCCGGTGGCGAGCAAGTGCCAGCCCAGGGCCTTGAGCCCCGTGGCCAGGGGCAGCAGGCCCTTCTTGTCGAACACCGATAGCAGCGCGGTTGGCATGGTTTCCCCAAAAAGGATCATTCTCCCACGGCCCGAGCGGCTCTGGGGGCTTGAGAAATCCCGGCACTGGTCGATGATGGACCAGGAGGCGCCCATGGAAGTCCAGGTGGAGGTCCAGTTCACCGTCCAGCACACGCTGGAGGAGCTCAAGACGGAGTTTGTGCGCCGCGGGCACATTCCCGCCTGGCATCGGATCGCCGATACGGAGTTGCGTCCCGATCTCTTCTTCGAGACCCGGATCGTCTCGGTGACCCTTGCGGGGGAGCCCGATAGGCTGGCCTGGTTCATCTTCTCCATGGAGGCCTGCGGGGAGCTGCGGAACCGCATCATCATCCCCAACGTGGTGCCCTCCGGGGTGAGGGTCGACTACCCCTCCCTGGAGGACTTCCTCACCTTCTGCCGTCACTGCCTGGTGACCTCACCTGACAAGGCCTGATCTGGAGCGGACCGCTCGCGCATAATCAGGGGAGATGTCCAGGGGAGAGCCATGCCCACCATCAAGATCAACGAGACGAGCCTCACGGTGGAGCCGGGCACCCTGCTGATGGACGCCTGCCGCCAGGCGGGCTTCGAGATCCCGCACTACTGCTATCACCCGGCCTTGACCCCGGTGGCCACCTGCCGGATGTGCCTGGTGGAGATCAAGGGGCAGCCCAAGCTGGCCACCTCCTGCACTACCGTGGCGACGGAGGGGATGGAGGTGTCCACCAACAGCCCTGCTGTCGCCGAGGCGCGGGGTGGCGTGATGGAGTTCCTTCTCATCAACCATCCTCTGGACTGTCCCATCTGTGACCAGGCGGGTGAGTGTCGGCTCCAGGACTACAGCTTCACCTATGGCTCCGGCGACAGCCGCATGGTGGAGCCCAAGCGCCGTTATGCCTATGAGGACCTGGGCGCCCGGATCGTCATCGACAAGAATCGTTGCATCCACTGCACCCGCTGTGTGCGCTTCACTCAGGAGGTGAGTGGCGGCGGGGAGCTGACGGTCGCCAACCGCGGCTCAGACCTCGAGATCACGACTTACGCTGGCAAGACCCTTGATGGCAACCCCCTGGCGGGCAACGTGGTGGACCTCTGCCCCGTGGGTGCCCTCACCAGCCGGGACTTCCGCTTCACCAAGCGGGTCTGGTACCTCAAGCCCGTGCCCACCATCAGCCGCCATTCGGCCACCGCCAGCCCCATCTGGGCGGATGTGGACCAGAACCGGGTCTGGCGCTTCAGGCCCCGTCCCGAACCCGGGCGGATGGCTACGCACTTCATTTTTGATGCCGAGCGCCAAGCCATGCACCGCTATGACCTGGACCCGGGGCTGCGCCAGCGCACACCCCTGCTCCGGGGGGAGGTCTCCGACCTGGAGGCCATCGCCAGAGAGCTGCGGAGCGCGGGACCGGTGGCGGTGATCGGTCAGGGGACCTTCGGCTGCAACAGTGCCGAGCAGCTCGCCCGGCTGGCCACCGAGCCTGCACTCTGCTTCGGGAGTGGGGACCTGGTCCACCCCATCACCCACCCCGAACTCCAGACGTACGGTGACGGAGTCTTCAACCGCCGGGGCTTCAGTGAAAGGGGTTTCCGCTTCGGGCACCTGGAAGAGCTCTGGGGAGCGGTGAATGCCGGCCAGGTGGGCAGTGTGGTCCTCCTCCATGATGCGGCGTTCTCCAGCGCCCGGGAGACTGCCCTGCTCGAGTCCCTGCTGCGCTCCGTCCCCTTCAGTCTGGTCCTTGAGCCCATCCCCAGTTCCCTGGGAGCCCTGGGTACGGCGTGCCTCCCGGTGACCACCTACCTGGAGGAGAGCGATACCGTGCTGACCCACGACGGCATCCTCCGCCGCTACCAGAAGGCCCTCCAGGCCCCCAAGGGCGTGAAGAACGTGGCGGAGTGGGTGGCGGTCCTGACCCGGTAGGGGCCCGACTGCACTATCCCACCTGGCTTTCAGGCATGGGGGCCTGGGAGAGTCCGCTCAGCGCCCTGTCTGGTTGGGGTTCCTCTCCCCCATTTCCTCCCAGAGCCGTTGGAGACTGAGGAGGCGTTCCGGGTATTCCAGATCCAGGTCGTCATCAAAGGGGTCCAGTCCTGTTGGGTCTTCGATCCATTCCACGGGGAACTCGGGGAAGACTTCGGCCAGGAGGCACCGCTCGCAGCCCCGCACCGAGAGGGTCCGCACCCCCGGGGTGTCCACCAGGGTGCCGCCATAGGGCGTCGGCAGCCAGCGGGCGGCGGTGGTTGTCTGGCGACCGGTGCCGTACCTGCTCACCGCCCCGGTCTTGAGCTGGATCTCCGGGAGGAGGGCGTTGACCAGGGTGCTCTTTCCCACGCCACTGTGGCCCACCAGGACCACGGTGCGGTCCTGCAGGAGCTTCTGGAGAGGCTCCAGGCCTTCGCCCCTGGCGGCGCTGGTCTCCAGGATGGGGATGGACTGGCCCCGCAGGGGATCCAGCTCGGGCAGGGTGTCCTTCCGGCTGGCCCGGTCCCGCTTGGTGACGATGATGCGGAAGGTCAGCCCGGCGGCCAAGGCCAGGGTCTGGGCCCGCTCCAGGAGTCCCGGGCGCAGGGGGGGGTCCACCACGGCTGCGCAGACCCACAGCTCATCGGCATTGGCGCAGATGAGCTGCCAGGGCTCCCGATCGTCGATGCCCCCCCGCTTCAGGAGGCTGCAGCGGGGCATGACCGCCACCACCTGGGCCTGGGGCAGGTTGGGGTCAACGCTCTCCACGGGGATGGGCGAATAGCGGACCCGGTCGCCCACCACCAGCTTCACCCCCTTGAGCTTGCCCGCCAGGGTGGCCCGGAGGGGCTGGCGACCGGCCAATTCCAGGTCCACCCACTGGCTGTGGCGCTGCACCAGGGTGGCCTCCTCGAGGTGCATCCAGGGACCCGGATCCGGAAGACTCAGCATGCTCTCGGCGTCGTGGAAGTCGATCTCCGTCAGGAGCCGCTCGGCGCTCTGCTGGCGGCGCTTGCTCTGGGCCCGCCCCTCCCGGGCATAGCTGTCGGGGCGGTCCAGGTCTTCGGCCCGTCGGCTCTGCCCGAGGCGGTACTTCCGCATCAGGCGCGGCCTGCGAACTCTCCGGTCTCGGTGCTGACCTTGACCTTCTCACCTTCTTTGATGAAGAGGGGAACCTTGATCTCGATGCCTGTCTCCAGCTTGGCGGGCTTGGTGACGTTGCCGCTGGCCGTGTCACCGCGGCTGCCGGGCTCGGTATAGGTCACGGTGAGCTCCACCTGCTGGGGCAGCTGCAGGCCGATGGGGTTCCCGTTGAACTTCTGCACCTGGACGATCAGGCCGTCGGTCAGGTAGTCCAGGGCATGGTCGACCATGTCTTCATTGAGGGTGAGGGTCTCGTAGGACTCCTGGTCCATGAAGTGGTGGCCATCGCCATCGCTGTAGAGGTAGCTGGCGGGGTTCATGGTGAGATCCGGTTCCTTGAACTTCTCACCGGCCTTGAAAGTCTTGTCGAAGACGGCCCGGGTGATGAGGTTCCGCATCTTCAGGCGGACCAGAGTCTGGCCGCCACGGGCGGTGGGGGTGGAGACCTCGACATCCAGGCAGTGGTAGGGGGTGTCCTCCATCTCGAAGAACATCTTTCGTTTGATATCAATGGCTTCAATGAGCGCGGCCATGGGGACCTCGTGAAAGGGCAAATCCCCATTGTACCGTCAAGGGCTTCCCCTGCCATCCCCGCCTGAAGTGGAGCACCTGTCACAGGTTGTCGATATGATGGGTTCAGATATGCCCGATCAACCCTCAACCATCGGACGTTACGTCGTGCAGGGCCTCCTGGGGCACGGGGCGATGGGAAAGGTCTACCTGGCCGAAGACCCCCTCCTCAAGCGACGCCTCGCCATCAAGGTCGTCCGGGCCATTGGCGAGGAGCGGGACTTGGCCATGGAGCGCTTCAAGCGCGAGGCCGAGATCTCCGCCCAGCTCAATCACCCCAATGTCGTGACCATCTACGATGTCGGCGAGGAACCGGAGCTCGGTCCCTATCTGGCCATGGAATACGTGGAGGGAAGCAGTCTCGGTCGTCTTATCCGTGAGGGGAATCTGGAGGCGGAGACCTGTCTGGGCATCCTGATCCAGG
The DNA here is from genome assembly GCF_963677305.1 of uncultured Holophaga sp. GTDB lineage: Bacteria > Acidobacteriota > Holophagae > Holophagales > Holophagaceae > Holophaga. Next base: position 220,037 of record NZ_OY781925.1, on the reverse strand, counting down.
CCATGAGGGCGCTGCGGGCGGCCCATCGCCACGCCATCGTCCACCGCGATGTGAAGCCCGACAACATCCTCGTCTCGGAGGATGGCCGGGTGAAGCTCATGGACTTCGGCATCGCCCGGACCATGGCCCCCAGGGTGACCGCCCAGGGGGAGTTCCTGGGATCCCCCGCCTACAGTGCGCCGGAGCTGCTCCGGGGTGAGGAGCCCACCCCCAGCAGTGACCGCTACGCCTTCGCTGTCACCGCTTTTGAGCTCCTGACCGGGCGCCTGCCCCATCCGGGTCCCAATGTGGCCGCCGTCATCACCCATGTGCTCAATGATCGGCCGCTGATGCCCGATGGCATGCCGGGCCCCGTGGCCAATGTCTTCCGTCGGGCCCTGTCTCCGGATCCAGACGACAGGCATGAAACAATCATGAATTTTCTGACCGCCCTGCTGGACGCCTATCCCCTGGACGGGCAGGCCCTCGCCCGAGTGGAGGAGCTCTTCCGCCATGACGACTTCGCCGGGGACATCGTGCCCCTCCGGCGCACCCGTACCCCCAGGCCGCCCCTTGGGGCCGAGACGGTGAGCGCCAGCGGTGCCTTCCAGGCCCGGGCGACGCCCGTCCGCCCGACCCCTATCCTGACCCCGGTCAGCACGGTCAAGATCGAGCTCGACCCTGATGCCCTGGACAACCCCAGGAGCACCTCCAGCGGTCAGCAGCGGCCAGCCCCCGCCTCGCCCTCGATCCGGCCATGGGTCCTGGTGGTCTGGATCGTGGCGGTCTGGATCATCGGCTCTGTCTTCTGGGCCGTGATGGACTATCTCCGGACTCAGTAGAGGGCGCGCATCAGAAGGAACTGGGCGGCGTTCCAGAGGCCATGCACCAGGATCGAGGACCAGAGGTTCCCCGTCCGGACGAAGGCCAGGCCCATGGTGATGCCCAGCAGGGAGAGGAGGGGGAGGCCAGCGGGCTGGAGGTGCATGGCGCCAAAGGCGATTCCTCCGACCGCCAGCGCAACCCAGAGGGGCATCCGGCGTCTCAGGGCCGGGATCAGGCAGCCCCGGAAGAGCAGCTCCTCGAAGCAGGGGGCCAGGACCGCCACCGTCAGGAAGAGGGGGATGACGGTGCCCGGGGTGCTGGCCCGGTTCAGCAGCTCGATGAGTTCCCGCTGGGGGGGCTCGCTGTCCTTGAGGAGGAAGCCCAGGATGAGAGAGAGGGCCAGGGCCAGGACCACCGTCATCCCCAGGTGCCCCAGGCCCCAGAGCAGGCTCCTGCCCGGGGGGCCCGAGGTCATCCTGCGCCAGAGCTCCCTGAAAGGGATGCCTTCCAAATGGCAGAGCAGGCCTACGGCGAAGAGGGCGTGGAGGAGGTAGGCCAGGGGGAGGGTCCAGGGGCGGAGGAAGGGCAGCAGGAGGCAGAGGGCCTGGATGAGGGTGCCGGAGACCTGCATGACCAGGAACCAGGCGAGGAAGAGGATGGCCAAGCTCCTCCCCCCCAGGCTGAGCGCCGGAAGCTGAGGGAGGGGGGAGCGCTTGCGGAAGGACAGGAAGAGGATGAAGCCCAGCCCGCCGGCGAAGGCCGCCAGGGCCCCCAGGCCGACCAGGGCCAGAAGCCCCAGGCGGAGATAGAGGCGGGCGTCGGCTGCCTGTCGGAGGGCAGCGCCGCTCTTCCCATCCGCCTCCTGCAGCCGGGCCTCGAGCAGGCCTCCCGCGTGGGTGCGGGCCAGGGCCCGGCGAGCGGTTTCCACCTGCTCAGGGGCCGGACTTGGCCCCTGGGCATAGGCGCGCCGCCACACCTGGGCAAAGCCCCGGGGGGTGAGATCAAGGACGGGGGTGGCGGCCTCCGGGTGCCCGGCCTCGGCCTTCTGGATGGCGAGAAGGGCCCAGTCCCAGGAGGTGTGCGGGCTGGAGGCCGCAGTCATGCCGGGGCCAAGGTGCCCGCTGATGCTGAGCTGGAGGTCCAGGGCCCGCCCCTGCAGGGAGACTTGATCGGTGGAGGGGGCGGTTCCCATACGCCGGTGCAGGTTCGCCCAGGTGGTGAGGAAGGCCAGGAGGACCAGCAGGAGGATCAGGCCATCGGCCCGGCGGTGGGAGGGGGAGGAGACCGTCATGGTTACCAGGATGGCCCTGGGCTAAGCTTTAGTGAAGACGCTACCGCGACGGAGCACGCTTGATTTCCTTCCCCCATCCCACCGATCCGACAGGCCGAGGGGAGATCGATGCCTGAATTCCGCCTGGGCATGGCCGAGTGGGGGGGGCAGAGGCGTCTGGTGGCGCCTCTTGGCTCTGACCCTTCTCGGGTGGTGGACCTCCATCGCCTGGAGCACATCCGCCAGGCCAAGCTGGGGGAGGGGAGGAGTGAGGCCCTGGCCGGGCAGCTGGTTCCCCCGGACCTCCGGGCCGTGCTGGAGAGTGGGCCCCGGGGACTCCAGCGGGCGCGTCAGGCCCTGGCCTATGCCGAAAAATGGCATGCCCAGGCCGGAGCACTGCCCGCGGAACTCTGGGGGCAGCGGGACGAGGTGCGGATGCTCCCCTGTCTGCCGGATCCGCAGGCCGTACGGCGGGCCGACGGCAGACCCCTGGATCGTTCTCGGCTGCGGGGGCCCGGAGCTGAGCTGAGCCAGCTTCCGGTCCCGACTCTGGCCGTGGTGGGCCTGCACGGCGGCCGTGCCCATGGCTGCTGCATTGCCCTGGAGGATCCTGAGGGCCTGGTGCTGGGGGCCTGGCTCAGTTTCAGGTGGCCGGAAGGCAGCCTGCGCTTGACGGGGGCCGGGCATACCCGGAGCCACCCTCTGGAAGCCTGGGAGGGGCTCCGCCTGCCCCCCCTGAAGCCGGCTGAGGTGCGCCTCCTGCCTCCACCCAGCCTCCGGGCCATTCCGGGGCTGGGCAGCGGCGGTTGGGTCGAGGTCCAGGCCCCCTTCGAGACGATGCTGCTCAGGCTGGGGGGGGACATCTCTCACCCGACCGTGCAGTAGCGCGGGTCAGCCGAGGGTCAGCATGCGCTCCAGGGGCTTGAGGGCTGCCTGGCGAAGCCCCTCTTCCAGGGTGAGCTCGGGCTTGAGGTCCCGGAGGGCCAGGTAGAGCTTCTCCAAGGTGTTGAGCTTCATGTAGGGGCAGAGGGAGCAGTTGCAGCCATTGTCGGCGGGCAGGGGGATCAGCTCGGCCTCGGGCCGGAGCTTGTGCATCTGGTGGAGGATGCCGCTCTCGGTGCCGACGATGAAGGTCCTGGCAGGATCCTCCGCGACATAACGCAGCAGGGCAGCGGTGGAGCCCACGAAGTCGGCCATGCGGCTCACGGTGGCATCGCACTCGGGGTGGACGATGAGCTTGGCGTCCGGGTGCTGGGCCTGGAGGGTGGCCACCCGCTTGGCGGTGAACTGCTCGTGGACGATGCAGAAGCCGGGGTAGAGCACCATGTCACGACCGGTCTGCTTCATGATCCAGCGGCCGAGGTGCCGATCCGGGGCGAAGACGATGGGCTTCTCCCGGGGGAGGCTCTCCACGACCCGCACGGCATTGGAACTGGTGCAGATGATGGTGGAGAGGGCCTTCACGCCGGCGGAGCAGTTGATGTAGCTCACCACCTCGTGGTCGGGGTAGTCCTTGAGGAACTCCGCAAAGGTGCTGGCAGGGCAGCGGTCCGCCAGGCTGCAGCCGGCCTCCAGGTCCGGGAGCACCACGGTCTTGGTGGGATTGAGGATCTTGGCGGTCTCGGCCATGAAGTGGACGCCGCAGAAGGCGATCACATCCGCCTGGGTCTTCTGGGCGGCCTGGGCCAACTGGAGGCTGTCCCCCACAAAGTCGGCGAGATCCTGGATCTCGGGCTCCTGGTAGTAGTGGGCGAGGATCACGGCGTTGCGCTCCCGGCGCAGGCGCTGGATGCCGGCCAGGATATCCGTGCCGGGTTCGATGCTCTCGAGGTCGGGGACGTAGGGTAGCTCGCGCATGCCCCCATTCTAGCCCCCTCCGGCCCCGGGTTCCCGGGTCCTCCATCACTTCCCCTTGGAGGCGGGGCGGCTTCAGGGGATCCTAAGGTCCGGTTTGAACCTTAGGGGTGTCCGGATCATTCGTGGTGGAACCCTGATTTCGGAGGCAATGGCATGGCGAGAGCAGCTTGGAGGCTGGGCATGGGAGCGGCGGGACTCGCGGCGCTCCTTCCGGGGATGAGCCTGGCGGCCCAGAGTTCCGCGTTCCACGGCACGGACGCCGTGAACCTGGGCCGGGCAGGCACGGGTGTGGCCTATGGACGGAGCCTGGAGGCCGCCGCCCTCAATCCGGCCCTCCTGGTGACCCTGACCGATCCCCGCTCTGCCTATGTCTCCTTCGGGATGGAAATGCAGTCAGCCCAGTCGACGCTCCAGTCCAGCCTCAATCAGAAGCTCTTCACCAGCGACAGGAGCCGGGTCCTTCCTGCCATGGGCATGGGCTGGCGGCTCGGCCCCAGCTTTGCCCTGGGGTTGAAGCTGGACACGCCGACCGAGAAGCATGGGCTCCTGGACTCCAGGGCCACCAGCCGTTTCTACTGGGAGGGGATGGATCTTTCGGTGCAGCGCATGGAGCTCCAGGGAGCCTGGGCTCTGAGCGATCGCTTGAGTGTGGGCATGGGCCTGGGTGTGGCCCGGGTCGCCTACGCCAGCGATGTGAGCCTGAGGGTCCTGGTGCCCGGGGATGTGGATGCAGCGGTGAGCAGCACCAATGAAGCCCTGGGGTTGGCCGAGGGCTCGGTCCACCAGAGTGGCAGCAAGCTCACGGGCTGCTACTCCCTGGGCTTCCGCTATGCCATCGATCCACGTTGGACTGTGGGCGGGAACTATTCAAAGGTCCTGAGGGCCACCATGGACCTGAGTGCCTCCAAGAACGGGCGTACGGTCTCCATGACCGGGACCAACGGCTACCTGCCCTACGAGAATGGGATGGACGGGGCCGGGGCCTGGGCCCACTACCAGCCCACGGCGGGCAGTGGGAGCGTCGAGACGCCAGGGACAGCGACGTTGGGCGTGCGTCAGCGCTTCAACCAGGCCTTCACCTGGGAGCTGGATCTCCGCTACATCCAGGGGGCCAGCACCAAGCTGCCCTCCCAGCCGGGGGTTGTGAGTGACATCGATGGCACGGTCGTCGACGCGCCGGTCCAGGCCATCCACTTCAAGAACGCCCTCGGTGTCAGCCTCATGGGGGAACTGGCCTTCACCAAACGCTGGACGGGCCGCCTGGGCTTCGCCATGGAGGGGGCTACGGTGGATGAGTCGGACATGGACCCTGTCGTCGGTGGGGCCGCCTGCTCGACCTTCGCCATCGGCGCCGGCTACAAGGTCTGGGGGGGGGAACTCAACTTCGGCGCCCAGGCCCGCCTGACCCGGGACGCGGACAGCAGCAAGCTGGACGCCATCTGGAGTCAGGATGGGGTGCGCAACTCCAGCACGGTGACCCGGGTGGAAGGCACAGGCTATGCATTCTCCATCGGCTTCCGAAGGGCCTTCTGATGCGCTTCCTGGGACCTCATGCCTGCTCCGAGGCGCTCGCCCGGGGAGAACTCCAGACGCTGCGGGTCGCCCCCACAGCCTGGGAGCGGACGGCCCAACTCCGGGCCGAAGCGCGCCAGAATGGCGTCACTGTTCACCGGGAGCCCATGGACAGTCTGGATCGCCGCGCCCAGGGCCAGCGCCATCAGGGCGTACTGGGTGAAGGGGAGGATGTCCGGTTGTCCAGCATGGAGGAGCTCCTGGGGCGGGTCCGGGCCAAGGGTGACGCCGCCCTGGTGCTCGCCCTGGACGGGGTCACCGATCCCCATAACTTCGGGGCCATCCTCCGCAGCGCTGCTGCAGCGGCTGTGGACGGCGTGGTCTTCCCCGAGCGGCGCTCGGCCCAGATCAATGAAACGGCGATCCGGGCCAGTGCGGGTACCGCCGGCCGGGTGCCCCTGGTCCGGGTGGTCAACCTGGGGCGGGCGCTGGATGACCTCAAGGAGGCGGGCGCTTGGGTCTACGGCATGGCCGCAGGTCCGGGGAGCCGTGACTACCTGGAGGAGGGCTTCGACCGGGCCACGGTGGTGGTCATGGGTGCTGAGGGAGAGGGGCTCCACCAGAAGATCCGGGAGCGCTGCGACGGGCTCCTCCGCATTCCCATGCCTGGGGGGACGGAGAGTTTGAACGTCTCTGCCGCTGCGGCGGTAGTGGTCTTCCGGGCACTGGCGAAGAGGGCTGAAAGCAACAACTGAATTTTTTTTGGTTGTGCCTCCGGGTTCCCTGTGATACCTTTCTTATTCCTGCCGGGAAAAACCTACGGGAGAAGCCCAGCAGGAAGATCTTTGAAGCAAGCCGAGATGGCCGAGTGGTTAATGGCAGCAGACTGTAAATCTGCCACGCATCGCGTTACGGAGGTTCGAATCCTTCTCTCGGCACCACTCACCAGTCGCCTCAGGGTGATTGGAAGATCTGCGGGAATAGCTCAGTTGGTAGAGCGTCAGCCTTCCAAGCTGAATGTCGCGGGTTCGAACCCCGTTTCCCGCTCCAACCTCCGCAGTGATGCTGTGGAGACTAGGCCCACATAGCTCAGTGGCAGAGCGCGTCCTTGGTAAGGACGAGGTCGCCGGTTCAATCCCGGCTGTGGGCTCCAGTTTTTTGCGTATACTCAACGGTTCACACTTCTCTTCAGGAGGCACTTGTGGCGAAGGAAAAATTCGATCGTTCTAAGCCCCACGTCAACATCGGCACCATTGGTCACGTGGACCATGGCAAGACCACGCTGACGGCCGCCATCACCTACATCATGTCCACGAAGTTCGGCGGCCAGGCGAAGTCCTACGATCAGATCGACTCCGCTCCCGAGGAGAAGGCCCGTGGGATCACGATCAACACTGCCCACGTGGAGTACCAGACCGAGAAGCGTCACTACGCCCACGTGGACTGCCCCGGTCACGCCGACTACATCAAGAACATGATCACCGGCGCTGCCCAGATGGACGGAGCTATCCTGGTGGTCGCCGCCACCGACGGCCCCATGCCCCAGACCCGTGAGCACATCCTGCTCGCCCGTCAGGTCGGCGTGCCCTCCCTGGTGGTGTTCATGAACAAGATGGACATCGCTGATCCTGAGCTGGCTGAGCTGGTCGAGATGGAGCTCCGTGAGCTGCTCTCCTCCTATGGCTTCCCCGGCGACGACATTCCTGTGATCCGTGGCACCGCCAAGGGCGCCCTGGATGACGCCACTGCCGGCAAGCTCGAGACCGAGAACACCAAGGCGATCTTCGACCTGATGGACGCGGTTGACAGCTACATCCCCGATCCTGCCCGTCCCACCGATCTGCCCTTCCTGATGCCCGTTGAGGACGTCTTCACCATCACCGGTCGTGGCACCGTGGTGACCGGTCGTATCGAGCAGGGCATCGTCAAGGTCGGTGAGGAGATCGAGATCATCGGCATCCGCGAGACCGTCAAGAAGATCGTGACCGGCGTCGAGATGTTCAAGAAGACCCTGGACGAGGGGCGCGCTGGTGACAACGCCGGCATTCTGCTCCGCGGTGTTGAGCGCAAGGACGTCGAGCGTGGTCAGGTTCTGGCCAAGCCCGGCAGCATCAAGCCCCACACCAAGTTTACCGCTGCGGTCTACGTGCTGACCAAGGATGAGGGTGGTCGCCACACTCCCTTCTTCAACAAGTATCGTCCCCAGTTCTATTTCCGCACCACTGACGTCACCGGTTCCATCGAGCTGGAGGCTGGTCGCGAGATGGTCATGCCCGGTGACAACGTCACCCTGTCCGTCGAGCTCATCTGCCCCATCGCCATGGAGAAGGGCCTCAAGTTCGCCATCCGTGAGGGCGGTCGCACTGTGGGTTCCGGCCGTGTGGACGAAGTCACTGAGTAGGATCTGATATGCGTGACAACATCCAGCTCCAGTGCACTGAGTGCAAGCGTAAGAACTACACCTCCACCAAGAACAAGAAAACCGTCACCGGTAAGCTGGAACTCAAGAAGTTCTGCCGCTTCTGCGGCGGACACAAGGTTCACCGCGAATCCAAGTGACCGGAGGCCCTGGGTGGGACTCATCCCCCACCCAGGGTTCCTTCACTAGGCCCGCATAGGGGAGTAGCTCAGCTGGTAGAGCAGCGGACTCCAAATCCGCAGGTCGCGGGTTCGAACCCTGTCTCCCCTGCCACTTCTTGTTTCGGCCCCGGCGTGATGAGCTGGGGCCGGTTTTGTAAATGCATGTCCCTCCAGGGGGTTCTCCTTGATCGCGAAAATCAAACATCAGGCGAAGGACTTGGCCCTCGAGCTGAAGCGGGTGGACTGGCCCTCCAAGGACAAAGTGTTGGGATCCACCTATGCGGTGGTCGCGGTCTCTGTCTTCGTGGGAGTCTTTCTCTGGGGCGCGGACTGGGTGATCTCTTGGGGGATGAACTTCGTCCTTCCCCACCACTGACCGGAGGAACATGATGTCCGATATGACGGAGGTCAGGATGGAAAAGGCGGGCGTTGCCACTGAGCGCATGATGGCCTGGTTCATCATCCACACCTATTCCGGCTATGAGGCCAAGGTGATGGAGAGCCTGCGCCAGCGGGTCAAGATGGAAGAGCGCGAAGAGAGCTTCGGGGACATCCAGATCCCCGAGGAGACTTATGAAGAGATGAAGGTCGATGCCAAGACCGGGAAGAAGGAGCGGGTGCTGAAGAAGCGCAAGTCCTTCCCCGGGTATCTGCTCGTACAGATCGCCGTGACCAAGAAGGGCGCCAACTACGAGATGGAGGATGCCGACTGGCACTTGGTCCGCAATACCCCCAAGGTGACCTCCTTTGTCGGCGCCAACAAGAAGCGGCCCACCCCCCTCACTGAGGAGGAGGTCCGCCAGATCATGAACCACACGGAAGAGACGCAGGAACGTCCCAAGCCGAAATTCCACTTTGAAAAGGGCGAAAAAGTCCGTATCATTGATGGCCCCTTCGCTAATTTTGAGGGGGATGTGGAAGAGATCCACGAAGAGCGCTCCACCATCAAGGTGATGGTGACCGTCTTCGGTCGCAGCACTCCCGTGGAGCTCGATTTCATTCAGGTTGAAAAGCGCTGACACGCCTTTCAGCACAACCAGGCGAGGCGGTGATCCTGCCGCACGCCCTTCAAGGCAGCTGTCGCCGGCATGTGCCGGAATCGGTTGCGGGAAAGGAAGAAAACAATGGCCAAGAAGATCACTGGCTACATCAAGCTGCAGCTCCCCGCCGGTGAGGCGACTCCTGCTCCTCCCGTGGGCCCCGCCCTGGGTCAGCATGGCGTCAACATCATGGAGTTCGTGAAGCAGTTCAACGCCAAGGCCGTGACCGCCGTCGAGAAGGGCACCATCCTTCCCGTCGTCATCACCGTCTATGCTGACCGCAGCTTCAGCTTCATCCTCAAGACCCCTCCCGCGGCCGTCCTGATCAAGAAGAAGATCGGGCTGGACAAGGGCAGCGCCACCCCCAACAAGGTGAAGGTGGGCAAGATCACCAAGGCCCAGATCGAGGAGATCGCCAAGGTGAAGATGCCCGATCTGAACGCCGCCAGCCTGGAGTCCGCCATGCGCTCCATCAGTGGCTCCGCGCGCTCCATGGGTGTGGAAATCATCGACTGAACCTGAGCCCGGGGACCCCGGTCCCCGTGTTTTCGTACGGAATCCCGCGTCGTGCGGGACTCCCGGTAACCGCGACCGTCATCGCGGAAGATCTTCAAAACAGGAGTAAATATGGCAAAACCTGGCAAGAAGTACCAGGCCGCCGCCTCCAAGGTCGAAGATCGCCCTTATGAGCTGAATGAGGCGCTCACCACGATCAAGGACCTGGCTTTCGCCAAGTTCGACGAGACGGTTGAAGTGCACATGCGGCTCGGCGTCGACCCCCGCCACGCTGACCAGATGGTCCGTGGCACCATCGTCCTGCCCCACGGAACGGGCCGGACCATGCGGGTTGCTGTCATCGCTGCGGGCGAAAAGATCAAGGATGCCGAGGCCGCCGGTGCGGAAATCGTGGGCGGTGATGATCTCGTTGAGCGCATCGCAGGCGGTTTCCTCGAGTTCGACGCTCTCGTGGCTACCCCGGACATGATGAAGGGTGTGGGTCGTCTGGGTAAGGTGCTGGGTCCCCGTGGCCTCATGCCCAACCCCAAGACGGGCACCGTGACCTTCGACGTGGCCAAGGCCATCAAGGAGATCAAGGCCGGCAAGGTCGAGTACCGCGTTGACAAGACCGGTATCATCCACGCCCCCGTGGGCAAGCTCTCCTTCGGTGTCGAGAAGCTGGCCGAAAACGCCAAGGCTCTCATCGATGCCGTCCAGAAGGCCAAGCCTTCTGCGGCCAAGGGCAAGTACGTCAAGGCCATCCACATGGCCTCGACCATGGGCCCCAGCGTCACCCTGTCCACCAGCATTGTTGAGAAGTGAGGCGGACCATGGATCGTGACCAGAAAAGCACAGAAGTCGCCGAGCTCAAGGGCACCTTCTCCGCAGCCACGTCTGCGGTGGTCCTCGAGTTCAAGGGCCTGACCGTCGAAAAAGACACCATCTTCCGCAAGAACATCCGCGAGAGCAAGGGGCAGTACCGGGTTTCCAAGAACACCCTGCTCCGCCTGGCTGTCAAGGAGACCGTCTTCGAGGCTCTGACGCCCCACTTCAAGGGTGCCACCGCTGTGGCCACCACCGAGAGTGATGTCGTCTCCCTCGCCAAGGCTGTCAGCACCTTCCTCAAGGACAATCCGGCTGCCACCTTCAAGGGTGCCATCCTCGACGGCCAGGAAGTCTCCATCAAGGAGTTCCAGGCCATCGCGGAGCTGCCGAGCCGCGAGGTCCTCATCGGCAAGCTGCTCTACCTCATGCAGTACCCCATTTCTGGCCTGGCCATCGCCCTGGACCAGATCCGGAAGCAGAAGGAAGAAGGCGCTGCCTAGTAGCTGCCTCGCCGTACATCCCCCATTCGATTCAAAAATTTTGAGAGGAGTTCAACATGGCTCTCACCGCTGATCAGCTGATCCAGGAAATTGAAACCATGACCGTCCTCGAGCTGGCCAACCTGGTCAAGGCCCTCGAGGAGCGCTTCGGCGTCACCGCCGCTGCCGTTGCGGCTCCCGCCGCCGGCGCTGCCCCGGCCGCCGCCGCTGAGGAGAAGACCGAGTTCGACGTCGTCCTGGCTGATGCCGGCGCCAACAAGCTCAACGTCATCAAGGCCGTCCGCGAGCTCGTCGCTGGCCTGGGCCTGAAGGAAGCCAAGGACATGGTCGATGGCGCCCCCAAGGTCATCAAGGAGGGCGCTCCCAAGGAGGAAGCCCAGAAGATGAAGGAGAAGCTGGAGGCTGCCGGCGCCAAGGTCGAGATCAAGTAGCTTCGGCCTCGTCTCGAGGACAAAGCGTAAGGTGCGATTCGCGCCTTGCGCTTTGTCCTTTGAGTCGTCGAAAGTGGTATGCTACTTTCTTGTGTCTGGCGTCCCGATGCCAGGCTTTGATCTCTAGCCGATACGAAGGGCTCCGGTTGCAACCACCTTTGTGCACCAGCACCCCCAAGTTGATAGGGTCCGTTTCCACGCCGGAAGAACGGGTGGAAGCTGGCCTTAGGCCTGTTTCAGCGGCAGATCCTTTGCAGAATTCCGTTTACAACCGCCCCCGGATCGCCCGTCCGGCCGGGCTGACTCAGGAGTGATCCATGAGCGTTCAACAGAACATTTATCGCCAGCGTCATTCGTTCTCGAAGATCCGCTCAATGGTCCCCATTCCGAATCTTATTGACATCCAGAAGCGAAGCTACGACGAGTTCCTGCAGATGAACCTGCTGCACGAAGAGCGGGAGAACCGCGGGCTCCGTTCCGTCTTCGAGTCGATGTTCCCCGTCCACAACGCCAAGAACCCCGATGGCTCCGATGCCAGCTTGGAGGTGGAGTTCGTGGACTACACGGTGGGCCACTGGGCCTGCAAGTGCGGGAAGAACGAGGGCCTTGGCCACCTCCGCACGACCTGCAAGAGCTGCGGCCACCACATTGTCGCCGACCACCCCAAGGACGCCTCCGTGGACTGCCCCAAGTGCGGCACCCGCAACAAGAATGAGGCCACCATCTGCGATGTGTGCAACGAGCCCGTGGGCCTGCACTCCAAAATGAGCCTGGAGGAGTGCGTTGAGCGCAGCTCCACCATGGCGGCCCCCCTGAAGATCCGTGTGCGCCTGAACCAGTTTGACAAGGATGACAAGGGCAACCGCCGCTTCAAGCAGAGCCAGGAGTCCGAAGTCTACTTCGGCGACATCCCCACCATGACGGACCGGGGCACTTTCATCATCAACGGCACGGAGCGCGTGATCGTCAGCCAGCTGCACCGCAGCCCCGGCGCCTTCTTCTCCATCGCCCCCGACAAGTCCCTCTACAGTGCCCAGATCATCCCCTACCGGGGTAGCTGGATCGAGTTCGAGCTGGATACCAAGGGCCTCTTCTACGCCCGCATCGACCGGAAGCGCAAGTTCCTCGGTGCCACCTTCATGCGCGCCCTCGGCCTCTTCGATGAGGAGCTGGCCGACAACCAGTCCCTGCTCTCGCACTTCTACACCCCCCACGCCTTCCACCTGAAGGGTGCGGACCTCTTCCTTCCCGTCAGCGACAAGCTCCTCGCCGGCCAGAAGCCCGTCGAGGACATCAAGTCCAAGAGCGGCGAAGTGCTTCACGAGAAGGGCAAGACCCTGAGCCGCCGCCATCTGGAGAATCTGGCCAAGGCCCAGGTGGAGCATGTCCCCGTGGACCGCTCCCTCCTCGAAGGCGCCATCCTCATCCAGGACGTGGTCAACATGAACACCGGTGAGGTGCTCCTGGAGGCCAACGATACCTTCGTGCAGACCCACCTGGAGATGTTCCTGGCCAACAATGTCGACGAGTTCATGGTCTGCTTCCCCGACCAGGACGATACCGGCAAGGTCTTCTCCGAGACCCTCGCCAAGGATCACACCGAGGATGCCGAGGAGGCCGCCAAGGAGCTCTTCAAGAAGATCCGGCCCGGCGAGCCCGCCACTCTGGAGTCCAGCAAGAAGCTGCTCTACTCCATGTTCTTCGACCCCCAGAAGTACGACCTCTCCAAGGTCGGCCGCCACAAGATGAATGCCAAGCTGGGCCTGGAGACCGATCTGGATCTCCGCACCCTGCGCACCGAGGACTTCATCCAGACCATCCACTACCTCCTGCGCCTCAAGAAATACGACACCACCCGCTCCGATCGTGAGGGTGAGGTCGCCCCGGTGCGCAAGGACGACATCGACCATCTGGGCAACCGCCGCGTCCGCTCCGTGGGCGAGCTGCTGGAGAACTGCTTCCGCGTGGGCCTCGTCCGTGTCCAGCGGGCCATCAAGGAGAAGTTCTCCATGGCCCAGGACCCCAACAGCCCCCTGCAGGCCCATGACCTCATCAACTCCAAGCCCGTCATCGCGGCCATGAAGGAGTTCTTCGGGTCCAGCCAGCTCTCCCAGTTCATGGACCAGACCAACCCCCTCTCGGAGATCACCCACAAGCGGCGCCTCTCCGCTCTGGGACCCGGCGGTCTGAGCCGCGACCGGGCCGGCTTCGAGGTGCGCGACGTGCACACCTCCCACTACGGCCGCATCTGCCCCATCGAGACCCCTGAGGGTCCGAACATCGGCCTGATCTCCTCACTGTCCTGCTACGCCCGCATCAACGAGTTCGGCTTCATCGAGTCGCCCTACCTGAAGGTGGAGGCCGGGCGGATCATCCACTTCGCCAAGATCACCAGCGTGGGCGACCTCAAGCTCGAGGATGTGACCATCGTCGATCCCAAGACCGGTGCCCCCCTCCGTGAGGACCTGCGCGAGGGGCTCAGCTCCCTCTACCTCCAGGTGGTGCCCTTCGCCGAGTTGATCGCCGCCAACGAGAAGCTGGAGAAGAGCGGCCAGCGTCCCGCCAAGTTCGAGATGCACGCCTTCTACCTCTCTGCATGGGAAGAGGACGAGCACACCATCGCCCAGGCCAACGCCGAGGTGGATGCCGAGGGCATGCTGGTGGACGAGTCCCTGGTGGCCCGCATCGCCGGTGAGAACCAGACCGTCGATCGCGAGAAGATCACCCTCATGGACGTGAGCCCCAAGCAGCTCGTGTCCGTGGCCGCCTCCCTCATCCCCTTCCTTGAGAACGACGATGCCAACCGGGCCCTCATGGGTGCCAACATGCAGCGCCAGGCCGTGCCTCTCATCCGCACCGAGGCCCCCATCGTGGGCACTGGCATGGAATACTACGCGGCCAAGGACTCCGGCGCCTGCGTGGTCTGCCGTCGCTCTGGCATCGTCGAGACCGTGGATGCCAACCGTGTGGTCGTCCGGGTCGAGGACGACCCCGAGACCGATACCGACGAGAGCGGTGTGGACATCTACACCCTGGTTAAGTACTCCCGTTCCAACCAGAATACCTGCCTCAATCAGGTGCCCTTGGTGAAGAAGGGTGAGTACGTCGCCCACGGCCAGATCCTGGCGGACGGCCCCTGCTGCGATCACGGCGAGCTGGCCCTCGGCCGCAACCTCGTGGTGGCCTACATGCCCTGGCGCGGCTACAACTTCGAGGACGCCATCCTGATCTCCGAGCGCGTGGTGAAGGAGGACCTCTACACCACCATCCACATCGAGGAGTTCGAAGTCCACGCCCGCGACACCAAGCTCGGCCCCGAGGAGATCACCCGCGACATTCCCCAGGTGCGCGAGGAGATGCTCAAGAACCTCGACGAGTCCGGCATCATCCGCATCGGTGCCACGGTCCGCCACGGCGACATCCTCGTGGGCAAGGTCACCCCCAAGGGCGAGACCATCCTCTCCCCCGAGGAGAAGCTGCTGCGCGCCATCTTCGGCGAGAAGGCCTCCGATGTGAAGGACGCCTCCCTCACCGTGGGCCCCGGCATCGAGGGCACCGTGGTCGATGTGAAGGTCTTCACCCGCAAGGGCCAGGAGAAGGACCTCCGTACCCAGCAGATCGAGCGCGACCAGATCGCCAAGTGGGAAAAGGACCTCGGAGACGAGGAACGCATCATCCGCGCCGAGGCCAAGAAGAAGATCATCGTTCTGCTCAAGAACAAGGAGCTGGCCGAGACCCTCACCGATGAGAAGGGCAAGGAGCTGCTGCCCAAGGGCAAGAAGCTCACCCAGAACATGCTGGAGGCCGTGCCCTACAACCGCTTCCGCCAGGTGACCGTCGCCGCCGGCAAGGAGCGCATCGAGGCCCAGGTCCTGGACATCCTGGACAAGACCGAGAGCCAGCTCCGCGTGCTGCGCGATATCCTGAACGAGCGCGTCGACCGCCTCGTCAAGGGTGATGAGCTGATGCCCGGCGTCCTCAAGACCGTCAAGGTCTACGTCGCCGTCAAGCGCAAGCTGCAGGTCGGTGACAAGATGGCCGGTCGCCACGGCAACAAGGGCGTGGTGAGCCGCATCCTCCCCATCGAGGACATGCCCTACCTGGCTGACGGCTCCCCCGTGGATATCGTGCTGAACCCCCTCGGCGTGCCCTCCCGTATGAACATCGGCCAGGTGCTCGAGTGCCACCTGGGCTGGGTCGGCAAGGTCCTGGGCTGCCACTTCGCCACCCCGGTCTTCGATGGGGCCAAGGCTCCTGACATCAAGGAGTGGCTGAAGAAGGCCCACGAGAAGGCTCCCCACGGTGCTGGCGTCGATGTGAAGGTCAAGCGTTACGACCCCGTCAACTGCGACATGGAGGAGATCTCCATTCCGGATGGCAAGTCGGTGCTCTACGACGGCATGACCGGCGAACCCTTCGAGCAGCCCGTCAACGTGGGTTGCGTCTACCAGCTCAAGCTGCACCACCTCGTGGACAACAAGATCCACGCCCGCAGCATCGGGCCCTACTCGCTGATCACCCAGCAGCCCCTGGGCGGCAAGGCCCAGTTCGGCGGCCAGCGTTTCGGCGAGATGGAGGTTTGGGCCCTGGAGGCCTATGGCGCTGCCCACATCCTGCAGGAGCTGCTGACCTACAAGTCCGACGACATGCACGGTCGCACCCAGATCTACCAGGCCATCATCAAGGGCGAGCCCATCAAGGATCCCGGACTCCCCGAGAGCTTCAACGTGGTCAAGAAGGAGCTGAACGCTCTGTGCATCGATGTGGAGATGCTCACCCGGGAGCAGCTGGACCCCCAGCTGGACCAGGAGGAGCCCGCCTTCTCCATCGAGGCTTGATGGGAGGGGCCCCTCCGGTTCCTCCACCCTGCAACCCCGTGAACTGATTTGGAGAGAGTTCTCATGTTTCCCGAACAGCAGAACATCAACGCCTACGAATGCATCAAGGTGAGCTTGGCCTCGCCTGAGAAGATCCGCTCTTGGTCCAAGGGCGAAGTCACCAAGCCCGAGACCATCAACTACCGCAGCCTCAAGCCCGAACGCGATGGTCTCTTCTGCGCCCGGATCTTCGGACCCGTGAACGACTGGGAGTGCCTCTGCGGGAAGTACAAGCGCCAGAAGTTCAAGGGCGTCATTTGCGACAAGTGCGGCGTCGAGGTCACCAAGAAGGTTGTGCGCCGCGAGCGCATGGGCCACATCCAGCTGGCGAGCCCCGTCAGCCACGTGTGGTTCTTCAAGGGCGTCCCCAGCCGCATCGGCTACCTTCTGGACATCCCCCTCAAGGACCTGGAGCGCGTGCTCTATTTCGAGGCCTACGCTGTCATCGACGCCGGTGACACGACCCTGAAGGAGCACGAGATCCTCGCCGAGGAGAAGTACCGGGAGTACAAGGCCGAGTACGGCGAGCGCTTCCGCGCCATGATGGGTGCCGAGGCCATCAAGGAGCTCCTCAAGCACGTGGATGTCGAGGCCCTGGCCGTCGAGCTCCGCTACCTCATGAAGAACGAGAGCTCCGCCCAGAAGCGGATCAAGCTGGCCAAGCGCCTCAAGGTCACCGAGGCCTTCAAGCGCAGCGGCAACAAGCCCGAGTGGATGATCCTGGATGTCATCCCCGTCCTGCCCCCCGAGCTGCGCCCTCTGGTGCCCCTCGATGGCGGTCGCTTCGCCACCTCGGACCTCAACGACCTCTACCGCCGTGTCATCAACCGCAACAACCGCCTGAAGAAGCTTCTGGAGCTCCGCGCTCCTGAAGTGATCGTGCGCAACGAGAAGCGCATGCTCCAGGAGGCCGCGGACGCCCTCTTCGAGAACGGCAAGCGCGGTCGCCTCCTGCGCGGCGTTTCCAATCGCCCCCTCAAGTCCCTTTCCGATGCCCTCAAGGGCAAGCAGGGGCGCTTCCGTCAGAACCTGCTGGGCAAGCGCGTGGACTATTCCGGCCGTTCCGTCATCGTGGTGGGCCCCGACCTCAAGCTGCACCAGTGCGGCCTGCCGAAGAAGATGGCCCTGGAGCTCTTCAAGCCCTTCATCTTCAACCGCCTCGAGCACAAGGGCCACGCCGCCACCATCCGGCAGGCCAAGGAGATGGTGGAGCAGGGGGTGCCCGAGGTCTGGGACGTCCTTGATGAGGTCATCCAGAACCACCCCGTCCTCCTGAACCGTGCCCCGACCCTCCACCGCCTCGGCATCCAGGCCTTCCAGCCTGTGCTGGTGGAAGGCAAGGCCATCCGTCTGCACCCCCTGGTCTGCACCGCCTTCAACGCCGACTTCGACGGCGACCAGATGGCCGTGCACGTGCCCCTCAGCCCCATGGCCCAGACCGAGGCCCGGGTCCTGATGATGTCCACCCAGAACATCCTCAACCCGGCCAACGGCAAGCCCAACGTGGTGCCCTCCCAGGACATCGTGCTGGGTGGCTACTACCTGACCAAGAAGCGCCCTGGCCGTCGCGGCGAGGGCATGGTCTTCGGGAGTGCCAACGAGGTGGTGGCGGCCCACGAGGCCAAGGTGGTGGACACCCACGCCATCATCCAGCTCCGTTATACGGGCGAACTGGTGGACACCGAGGAGTGGCACAAGCTCGATCCCAAGAAGCACTCCGAGCAGGAGGTTTTCGAGTGCCCCTCGCGGGAAGCCAAGGACGAGCTCATCACCACCACCGTGGGCCGTGTGATCTTCAACCGGGCCATGCCGGAGGCCGTACCCTTCATCAACGGTCTCCTCAAGAAGGAGGGCCTGCTCTCCCTGGTCAACCGCGCCTACAAGCTCAACGGCCCCGAGGTGACCATCCACCTGCTGGATGCCATGAAGGAGATGGGCTTCCTGTGGGCCATGAAGGCCGGCGTGTCCGTGGGCATCGACGACCTGGTGGTGCCCGCCACCAAGCCCGAGCTGCTCCGCAAGGCCAACGAAGAGGTCCGCGCCATCGAGCATGAGTATTACCACGAGGGCAAGCTGGATGCCGCCACCCGCTACAACCGCATCCTCGAGGTGTGGGGCAAGGCCTCCGAGGACGTCGCCACGGACATGATGAAGGAGCTGGAGCGCCGGAACGATTCCGACCGCTTCCTCAACTCCGTCTACATCATGGCCGACTCCGGCGCCCGTGGTTCCAAGACCCAGATCCGTCAGGTGGCCGGCATGCGCGGTCTGATGGCCAAGCCCTCCGGTGACATCATCGAGGCTCCCATCAAGGCCAACTTCAAGGAAGGCCTGAGCGTGCTGGAGTACTTCATCTCTACGCACGGCGCCCGTAAGGGTCTGGCTGACACCGCCCTCAAGACCGCCGACTCCGGC
This sequence comes from uncultured Holophaga sp., assembly GCF_963677305.1. Taxonomy (GTDB): domain Bacteria; phylum Acidobacteriota; class Holophagae; order Holophagales; family Holophagaceae; genus Holophaga. Next base: position 201,428 of record NZ_OY781925.1, on the reverse strand, counting down.
TACCTCACCCGCAAGCTGGTGGACGTGGCCCAGGACGTGATCATCAACGAGGACGACTGCAACACCCTGGACGGCATCACCGTGGCGGCCATCGTCAACACCGACGGCACCATCCGGGCCCGCCTGCGCGACCGCATCATGGGCCGCGTCTGCCTTGATGACATCGTGGATCCCTACTCCCGCGACATCATCGCCCCGGCAGGCACCCTGCTCACCGAGGAGCTCTCCTTCGCCATCGAGACCTCCGGCGTCACCTCGGTCCGCATCCGCTCGGTCCTCACCTGCGAGGCCCGTCGCGGCTGCTGCGCCCGCTGCTACGGCCTTAACCTCTCCACCGGCAAGATGGTGGATCTGGGCGAGGCTGTGGGCGTGATCGCCGCCCAGTCCATCGGCGAGCCCGGCACCCAGCTGACCATGCGCACCTTCCACGTGGGTGGTGCCGCCAGCCGCACCACGGAGAAGTCCACCCATGAGGCCCAGATCAAGGGCGTCGTGAAGCTGGATGGCATCAAGTCCGTGGAGGACCGCAGCGGGGATGTCCGCGCCCTCAGCCGCTCCGGCTTCATCCTCGTGGTGGACAAGGACGGCAACGAGCGTGAGCGCTACAAGGTCGCCCCCGGCGCCACCATCCGCGTGAAGGATGGCGAGGAGGTGGAGCCCAAGACCGTCCTGGCCGAGTGGGACCCCTACAACGACTACCTGATCAACGAGAAGCCCGGTCTGGCCGACTTCAAGGAGTTCGAACTCAACGCCAGCTACCAGGAAGAGAAGGACCAGATCACCGGTCGCTTCCGCAAGCGCATCATCGATCCCACCGACGACAAGCTGCACCCCCACATCAACGTCAAGGGTGACAACCACAAGGTGCTCCAGCGCTACAACATCCCCACCGGCGCCTATGTCGAAGTGGAGGATGGCCAGGAGCTGCTGCCCGGCGATGTGCTGGCCAAGACCCCCCGCCAGCAGGCCAAGACCTCGGACATCACGGGCGGTCTGCCCCGCGTGACCGAGCTCTTCGAGGGCCGCAAGCCCAAGGATCCCGCCATCATTGCGGAGATCTCCGGTGTGGTGAAGTATGGCAACCGTGTCCGCGGCCAGCAGAAGGTGATCGTGGAGGCCGTCGACGGTGAGAAGGGCGAGTACCTGATCCCCCGCGGCAAGCACATCCAGGTGCAGGACGGCGACGAGATCCAGGCCGGTGAGAAGATCACCGAGGGTGCCGTCTCTCCCCACGATCTGCTCAAGGTCCAGGGTGAGAAGGCCCTCCAGGCCTTCCTCGTCAACGAGGTCCAGGAGGTCTACCGCGCCCAGGGTGTGACCATCAACGACAAGCACATCGAGACGATCATCCGTCAGATGATGCGCTGGGTCATGATCACTGATGTGGGCGACACCCCGCTGATCGTCGAGGAGAAGGTGGACAAGCACCGCTTCAAGGAGATCAACGAGCGTGTGCTGGCCGATGGCGGTGCTCCCGCCACCTGCGAGCCTCAGCTCCTGGGCATCACCAAGGCCGCCCTAACCTCCGAGAGCTTCATCTCGGCCGCCTCCTTCCAGGAGACGACCCGGGTGCTCACCGAGGCCGCCCTCGAGGGACGCGTGGATTACCTGCGCGGCCTGAAGGAGAACGTGATCCTGGGACGCCTGATCCCTGCCGGCACGGGCATGCCCATCTACCGGAATCTGCAGATCGAGGAGGGGCAGTACCCCGAGCCGGTCGATACCGACATGATGAATGCCGACGACTTCGACGACGAGTACAGCCGCATGGCCCAGCACGTCGAGGAGCTCCAGGGCCTCTCCGAGGTCGATGGCGAGGACATGTAGCACCGGGACCTGATCCCGCCCGCCGGAAGCGCCCGGTCCCAGCTTGGGGCCGGGCGCTTTCCTCATCCGTTCCTGGACCCCAGGGCCCTTCCTGCCGATGGGAAGTGGGTGCCCCTGGGGCCAGGGCACCTCTGCCCGATTCCCAGGCGGCCGGACTGGAAGATGGGAATCCAGTTGACAATATAGCCCAATAGTTATGTATCATAATGAGCCAAGGCTCAGGAGGAGACATGGGTTCAGCGCTGCGGATCGTCATCGTCGGAGGGGTTGCAGGAGGTGCCAGTGCCGCGGCAAGGGCGCGTCGGCTCTCCGAGGATGCCGAGATCATCCTCTTCGAGCGGGGGCCCTATGTCTCCTTCGCCAATTGCGGCCTGCCCTACCACATCGGTGGGGTGATCCCGGAGCGGGAGCGCCTCCTGGTGCAGACCCCCGAGAGCCTGCGGGCCCGCTTCGCCCTGGATGTCCGGGTGCAGACCGAGGTCCTCTCCATCGACCGGGCCACCAAGCGCATCCGGGCAAGGAACCTGGCCACCGGCGAGACCTATGAGCAGCCCTATGACGCCCTGGTGCTGAGCCCCGGCGCCGCCCCCATCCTGCCGCCCCTCCCCGGAGTGGAGGACCCCAGGGTCCGGACCCTGCGGAACATCGAGGACATGGACGCCATCATGGAGGGGCTCAAGGTCCGCCACACAGGGAGGGTCCTGGTCGTGGGCGCTGGCTACATCGGCCTGGAGGTGGCGGAGTCCCTCCGGCACCGGGGGCTGGAGGTCTGCCTCGTGGAGCGGCTCCCTCACGTTATGGGACTGGCCGATGCGGACATGATCTATCCCCTTCATGAGGAGCTGGCCCGGAACGGCGTCGACCTGCGCCTGGGGGTGTCTGTGAAGGGCTTCGAGTCCCAGGGTGGCCATCTGGTGGCTCTGTTGGAAGATGGGGAGCGGCTGGCCTGTGACTTGGCCATCCTGTCGGTCGGCGTGCGGCCGGAGACCAGCCTGGCCCGGGAGGCGGGGTTGACCCTTGGCCGCAGTGGCGGCATCCAGGTGGATGACCAGATGCGCAGCAGCGACCCCTCCATCTTTGCCGTGGGTGATGCCGTGGAGGTGCGGGAGTTCGTGAGCGGCGATCCCGCCCTGATTCCCCTGGCAGGCCCCGCCAACCGCCAGGGCCGCATCGCCGCCGAGGTCATCCTGGGCCGGGACAGTCGCTACAAGGCCACCCAGGGCACCGCCATCTGCAAGGTCTTCAGCCTCGCTTTCGGCATGGTGGGGCTCACTGAAAAGGCCCTCGGGCAGAAGGCCATCCCTTATCGCAAGGTCTACCTCCACCCCCCCCAGCACGCCACTTACTATCCCGGTGCCCAGGCCATGTCCCTGAAGCTGCTCTTCTCCCCGGAGGGGAAGATCCTCGGAGCCCAGGCTGTGGGTGCCGATGGGATCGACAAGCGCCTGGATGTCCTGGCCGTCGCCCAGCGCGCGGGTCTCAGCGTCTACGACCTGGAGGACATGGAGCTGACCTATGCGCCCCCCTTCGGCAGTGCCAAGGACGCCATCAACATGGCCGGCTTTGTGGCCTCCAACGTGCTGCGGGGCGATGTCGAACTCTGGGAACTGGAAGACCTGGACCAGGTCCATGCCGGGCAGATGCTGCTCGATGTGCGCTCCCTGCCGGAGAACGCCAATGGCACCATCCCGGGCTCCATCTGTGTTCCCGTGGATGCCCTGCGGTCACGCCTTGACGAGCTGCCCCGGGACAAGGAGCTCCTGGTCTTCTGCCAAGTGGGGCTCCGGGGCTACGTGGCCAGCCGTATCCTCAGCCAGCACGGCTTCAAGGTCCGGAACCTGGCTGGGGGCTACCGGCGCTATGCCATCTGGAAGGGTACGCTGGTGGCGCCCACCTGCTGCGGAGAGATGAGGGACGAAGCGAAGGGTTGAGAAAAGGGGGCGACCCGGGTGTTCCCCGGGGCAGCCGGCTCAGATTACCCAGGTCTCACCGGCCGCCATCCAGCGGCAGCCCAGCGCCAGGGCTGCCGCTTCTCCCGAGCAGTGGCAGGCGAGGATCTCACCTGGGGCCGCCTCCTGCAGGCGGGCGGCGGTGAAGGCGAGGCGTTCTGGGTCGGCCTTCGCAAGGTGCAGTCCTCCGAGGACAGCCCGGATCCTCCGTTCCCCGGTCAGCTCCCGGAGGTGATCCAGGGTGTTGGCGAGTCCGGCGTGGGTGCAGCCCAGCACCACGACAAGGCCTTCCGGGGTACGGATCCAGAGGGCCTGGTCGTCTTCCAGCAGGTCCTCGGTTTGCCCATGGGTGTCCAGGAAGAAGGGCCCCGAGTGCAGCTCCTGGGGATGCCGCCGGGGAATGGGGCCCGAGACACCGATGCCCGGCGCAAGCGCCATGGGGGCCGTACTCCAACGGATACGGTCCGCCCTCGGAGCCAGGGCCTGCCAGGAGCGGGCGGGGAAGCCCAGGGGCCTGGGGGCCAAGCCCGGATGGCGGCTGCAGCGCGGTACGAGGGCCCTGGGGTGCATGCAGACCTCCACTTCCGGGATCAGCTCCAGGAGCTCGGCCACGCCCCCGGTGTGGTCCCGGTGGCCGTGACTCAGCACAAGATGTCCGATGCGCTCCACCGGGAGCCCGAGATGGCGGGCATTGGCCAGCCAGGCCCCCGAGGCTCCGGTGTCGAAGAGGATGACCTCTCCGTCGCACTGGACCAGGAAGCTCAGGCCATGCTCGACCTGGAGCTCCGGATCCGCTGCGTGGCTGTCGACGAGGAGGGTGACCTCAAGCACGCTTCCCCCTGGTCAAGCGCCGCAGGCTTCCAGCTCACCCATGAGGGCCTGGAGCACCCGTTCGAAGTCGGCACTGGCGTAGAGGCGGGGCTTGCCGCCGTCCCCATCGCTCCCGACCTTGGGATCCAGGGCCAGACTCCCCAGGAAGGGAAGACCCATATCCTCGGCCATGCGCTGGCCACCGGCCTCCTGGAAGATGGGCGTCACCGTGGCGCAGTGGGGGCAGGTGAAGCCGCTCATGTTCTCGACCACACCCAGGAGGGGGATCTGGGCGGCCCGGCAGAAGGAGACGGCCTTGCGGGCGTCCAGTACCGCCACCTCCTGGGGAGTGGTGACGATGACCGCGCCATCGATCCGGCCCAGGGCCTGCTGGAGTGAGAGGTGCTCGTCGCCGGTGCCGGGGGGGCAGTCCACCACCAGGACATCGAGCTCGCCCCACTGCACCTTCTTCACGAACTGCTCCACCACCCCGGCCTTCATGGGACCGCGCCAGATGGCGGGCTGGTCGGCGCCCAGGGCGAAGCCCAGGGACATGACCTTCAGGTTGCCCAGCTCCACGGGGAGCAGATCCTCTCCCTCGGACAGGAGGGACTCGCCCTCCAGGCCCAGGAGCTTGGGGACGCTGGGACCGTGGATGTCCACATCCAGGAGTCCGGTCATCAGTCCCTGGGAGGCCAGGGCCATGGCCAGGTTGGTGGCGACGGTGCTCTTGCCCACCCCTCCCTTGCCGGAGAGGACCAGGATGCGCTGGCGGACGCGATCCGGCCCGGCAAGGGAGGGCTGGGCCGCCCGGCTCTCGGAGCAGGGTGTGCCGCAACTCTCGCAGCACTCGGAGCTGCAGCCGCCCTGGCCGCACGAGGCGCCGGTCTCGGGCTCGGCCTCGACCTTGAGGCGGGCTTCGTGCTCGGCCAGGGCCATGCCGAGGGTCCGCGTGGCCAGGAGGGCACAGTGCTGGGCCTCCTCCTGCTCCTGCCACCCCAGGGCCTCCAGGACCTCTTCGGGACGGAAGCTCTTCATCTCGCCCAGGGAGCGGTCGATGGAGAGGTGGGCGGCCACGCTGCCGCAGGCCACCGAGGTGTCACAGCCATCGGTGGTGAAGCTGGCTTCGCGGATGTGGACCCCCTCCATGAAGAGCCAGAACTCCATGGTGTCGCCACAGGGACCCGTGAAGCGGGCGTGGGCGTTGGCCCCTTTCATGGGGCCGAAGTTCTCGGGGCGGATCCGGGTGGGGATGGGGTTCCATTCGCTCATGGCTGAAGCTCCTTGGTGAGGCGGGCGGCGGTCTCCACGCAGGCGGCGCAGGGCAGGAGCCGGGCCTGCCGGATCTCCCTGCAGGTGATGGCACCGGCCTTCTTCTCGAAGGCATCGTGGATGGCGGATGGGTTGCCGCTCAGGTGGGCGGCGGCGAAGGCGGCCCCGCACCAGCCTTCCGGAGCCTGTCCCCTCCCGCAGGAGGCGAAGGTCGCCGGATCGTGGCCGAAGGCTGCGGCCACGGCCTGGGCGCAGTTGAGGCGCATGCCAGAGCGGCCCGTGTAGTGGTCGAGGGCTCGTTGGATTTCCATGGTGCTCCTGTCAGCGCCCGTTGCAGCCGCCCGGGCCCCGGCGCTGTCCGCAACCGCAGGGACCCATGCCGCGGCCTCCACCGCGACGGAGTCCCTGCCCGGGGGTGGGCGTCAGGGGGGCTGCCCCTGGGCTGTCGCTGGCGTGTGTCGGGCGGGGGGCGCAGTTGCCTCTGCCGAAGCCGGTCCTGCTGCCCTGGCCCATGGGGCCGGTACCGTCATATCGTGGCATGGTGTCCTCCTCTATCGGGAGCGGCGGGGAGCCTCCCCGCGGGTTGGATGGGCTGGGGTGCCGCAGTGGCCTCCAGGGACATCCCCAGGGAGGCCAGAAGGCTGTGGTCAGCTTCTGCGGAGCTCCCCGGGGTGGTGAGGAGCTTCTCCCCGGTGAAGATCGAGTTGGCGCCGCACAGGAAGGCCAGGGCCTGGGCCTCCTGGCTCAGGCTGCTCCGCCCTGCGGCCAGCCGGATGCGGCTGGTGGGGAAGAGGATGCGGGCGCTGGCCACCATGCGGATGACCTCGATAGGCGACACCGGGGGCATCCCCTCCAGGGGGGTCCCCGGGATGGGCACCAGGATGTTCAGGGGGATGGCATCGGGAAGGGGGTCCAGGCTGGCCAGCTCGTGGAGGAAGTGGACCCTGTCCTCCACGGACTCGCCCAGGCCCAGGATTCCGCCGCAGCAGACCTGGAGGCCCGCGTCCCGGACCGCCCGGATGGTGCCCAGACGCTCGTCGAAGGTGTGGGTGGAGACGATCCGCTCGTAGACCGCCCGGCTGCTGTCCAGGTTGTGGTTGTAGATGGCGCATCCGGCGGACTTCAGGCGACGGGCCTGGGACGCTGTGATGAGCCCCAGGCTGACGCAGGGCTCCAGGCCCAGGTCCGCGACCCGGCCAATGATCTCCAGGACCCGCTCGAAGTCAGGGCCCTCGGGGAGGGCCCGGCCCGAGGTGGCCATGCAGTAGCGGCTGGCACCCGACTGGAGGGCCCTGCGGGCCCCTTCGAGCACCCGCTCCGTGTCCTTGAGGGGATCGGGCTTGAGCTCGGTGACGTGGTGGGCGCTCTGGGCACAGTAGGCGCAGTCTTCGGAGCAGGCACCGGTCTTCAGGGCGTCCAGGACGCAGAGCTGGAGCTGGAGGGGGTCCCAGTGCTGGCGGTGGGTCTCCATGGCCCGGCGGACCAGTTCGGGGAAGGGGAGGTCGTGGATGGCCCGGATGCTGCCGGGAGAAGGCGCGGCCCGGGTCATCGCAGGCCTCCCATGGAGGCCCGGATCAGCTCCCGGGTGGCCGTCCCCTCGGCCAGCCGCCCACCCCCCGGGCCAGGCCGACCCTTGAAGAACTTGGCCCGGGCGCTCACCAGGGGCTTGCCCCCCTGGGAGAGGGTGGCTTGGAGGAGGTGGAGGGGGCCGGCACTCCGGACCCAGTGTCCCCGGATGAGGGCCTCCTCCCCGGTCCGGACGGCGCCCCGGAAGCGCAGGCGGAGGTCCACCGTGTAGGCCTCCACCCCCATGGCCAGGAGGCAGTTGGCCATGGCTCCGTCCAGCAGGCCGGCGACGATGCCGCCGTGCAGGACATCGGCATAGCCCTCATAGGACTTGCCACAGGCGAAGGTGCCCTCCACCGTCCGCTCGTCCACGGCCCGGTACGCCACCTTGAGGCCGAAGGGGTGGCGGTCCCAGCAGACCACGCAGTGCTCGTGGAGGGCTCCCCGGGTTTCCTCGAGGCGGGTCTGGTCCAGGGCGAGGGGTGTGCTGTCCATTCTGGGGAAGTCCTCTCAGCAGGCCCCCAGGCTCTGCAGCCTGGAGAGGAGGTCCGCGGCATCCCGGTCACCCGGGGTGGGGGGCAGGGCGCAGAGCACGCCCAGTCCCTCGCTGGCTTCGTGGAAGGCCTCCTCCTCCATGGGGGTGAGGACGGCGGTGTGGAGCATGGGGTTGGCTTCCATCAGATCCGAGAGGTGGGTCCGGAATGCCCCCTCGGGGTCATCCAGGATGACCATCTGCCGGGGGAGGCTCAGGGCCTCCTCCACAGCCTGGGCGGCGCTGGGGAGCCAGTCGATGCTGGCACCCCGCGCAGCCAGGGCCTCGGCGAAGGGGCCGAGCTCCGCCTGGCGGCGGGTGACGAGGGCGATCCGCATCAGTGCCCGCCGCAGGTCTGGTCGCGTGTGAAACGGGGCAGGGCGCCCAGCAGCCAGGACTTGACCGCGCTGTCCACATCCTCGGCAATACCACCGTGGTAGACCTCGATGCCCACCTGGTTGAAGCCCATCAGGGGCCGCAGGCCCATGCCCCCGGCGATGAGGGCGTTGACCCCGTTGGAGGCCAGGTGCTGGACGGGGGCCATGCAACCACCCTGCTGGTGGGGGACATTGGGCAGGGTGCTGACGGCGGTGACCTTGCCGCCCTCCACATCCACGATGGTGTAGAGGTCGCAGTGGCCGAAGTGCTGACCGAGACCGGCCTGGAGACCGCCGGGCAGGGCGGAGGGGATGGCGATGCGGGTGCTGTTGCTCATGGGAGAGTCCTTTATTAAATAATTATAAAGTGTTCAAACGCGTCCAGATCTGCCGGACCTCTCCGGCAAAGGGATGATCTTCCAGCTCGGTGATGGCTTTCCGCTGGACCATGGCCTGGGCCACAACGGTGTCGTGGGGCAGCCGCCCTGCCAGGGCATAGCCCCGAGCCGTGCAGAGCTGCTCGATGGCCTCCGTCTTCCCCGGGTGCAGGTCCCACTTGTTGACGATCACCGCCACCCGTATCCGGAAGTGGTCGCAGAGGCTGGCCACCCGCTCCAGGTCATGGATCCCAGAGGGGGTCGGTTCGGTCACGATGACAGCCAAGCTGGCCTGGGAGAGGGAGGCGATGACCGGGCAGCCGATCCCCGGAGACCCATCACTCAGGATCAGGTCCAGCCCGTGGGCCTCGGCCAGATCCCGAGCCTTCTTCTTGAGCAGGGTGACCAGTTGCCCGGAGTTCTCCTGCCCCGGGAAGAGCTGGGCGTGGACCATGGGGCCGAAGCGGGTTCCGCTCTCGTACCATGACCCGCAGAGCCGGTCCTGGAAGTCGATGGCACTGCGGGGACAGAGGGCGACACAGACCTTGCAGCCCTCGCAGCGGGTCGCATCCACCCTGAAGGTGTCCCCCTCGCGGGTGATGGCCCCGAATCGGCACTTCTCCAGGCAGAGCCCGCAGCTTCTGCAGGTTGCCAGGTCGATGATGGCTTCGTTGCCCGAGAGGAAGGCCCCCTGCCGCTCGGGGCTGGGCCCCAGGAGGAGGTGGAGATCGGGGGCGTCCACATCCAGATCACAGATGACCTTCGACTGGGCCAGGTGGGCGAAGGCTGCGGTGAGGGAGGTCTTGCCGGTGCCCCCCTTGCCGCTGATGACGACGATCTCACGCATGGGCTACTCCCCGGTGGATGCGGTCCAGGCCTTCATGGAGCCTGGCGAAGCAGAGGGACATCTCCCGGTCGATCTCGGCCAGGAGGCCGCCCCGGGCATAGTGCTCGGCGATCTCCCGGCGGTAGGGGATCTCGGCCAGGATCGGAAGCCCCTTCTCGGTGCAGAAGGCATAGACCCTGTCGTCGCCGAGGCCCGCCCGGTTCACCACCACCCCCATGGGCTTGCCCAGGGGGGCGAAGGCCTCCCAGGCGAGCTGGAAGTCATGGAACCCGAAGGGGGTGGGCTCGGTGACCAGGAGGATCACATCACTGTCCTGGACGGCGTTCATGGCCGGGCAACTCACCCCCGGAGGGGCATCGATGAGGATGTCGGCGTTCATGTCGGTGCCCATCTCCAGCATGCGGCGCCGGATGTGCCGCATCAGGGGCGGGCTCATGGACTCCCCGATGCGGAGTCTCCCTGTCAGACAGGGGATGCTTCCCCGGCTGTGGCCGATCTCCATGACGCCCAGCTCCCGGCTGCCCCGCTGCAGGGCGCCCGTGGGACAGACCTCGAAGCAGCCCCCGCAGCCGTGGCACATGTCCGGCATGACCATCAGGTTCTTCCCGAAGAGGGCGATGGCCTTGAACTGGCAGAACTCCTTGCAGGCGCCGCAGAGGGTGCAGCGCGTCTCGTCCAGCACCGGGACCTCCAGGGTCACGGTCTCGGTCGAGAGCAGGCGGGGTTCCAGGAAGAGGTGGAGGTTGGGCTCCTCCACATCCAGGTCCACCGCCAGGCAGGGACGCTCCCAGACGGCGGCGAGGGAGGCGCTCACGCTGGTCTTGCCGGTGCCGCCCTTGCCGCTGGCGATGGCGACGATCATGCCCGGGCCTCGCTGTTGGGGGCCTGCGCGAACTCGACCTGTCCGGCCCTGAATCGGGCTACCGCCTCACCCACCGTCAGGTTCTCCAGGTTCTGGGCCACCCGGATGCCTGCAGCCTGGAGGGCGGCGAAGGCCTTGGGGCCCACGAACCCGGTCAGCAGGACCTCTGCCCCGGCCCTGGAGATGTTCTCCGCAGCCTGGATCCCTGCCCCCTGGGCCAGGGTCTGAGTGGATCCGTTGTCGACATAAGTGGATTCGAGGGTCTCGGAGTCCACCACCATAAAGCCACCGGCCCGGCCGAAGCGGGGGTCTACGGCATCCTGGAGCGTGGGACCTTCGCTGGTGATGGCGATGCGGGTCATGGGCGCCTCTTGATATACTGAGCACGTGCTCAATAGCAGTATTGAGCAAATGTTCAAAATATCAAGAGGCAACTTTCCGCTGGATCAGTGGCTCTTGAAGATCACCCGGAACATCTTGAGGTTGATCCGGGCGAAGCGGATCATCTGCCAAGGAATGCAGGTGCGGATGTAGCGGGTCAGGAGGGTGGGCTTGGTCGCGTGCAGGCTCTGAGCCCGGGACTCGGTGGCGTAGGGGGCGGGGCTGGGCATGTTCACTCCGGGATGAGGGACCAGAAGGGCAGCATCTTGGCCTTGTAGATGAACATGTGGTGCAGCAGGATCTTGATCCAGTGCCCCGCCAGTCCGATCTCGCCGAAGGTCAGGGCCGGATCCCGACCATAGTCGGGGAAGCGCTCGAAGTCAGGCACGATGGGGTAGACGGTGATGGTCGCTGCAGTGCCGGTGAAGGGGTTGGCCCCGGCGGAGGCCACGCAGGCCGCGCCCATCTCTGCCATGGAGGCCCGCTGGGTCGGCTCCGCAGCGCCATGGATCATGTCGACGATGCTGCGGGCGACGGCCTTGGCGATCATGGCGCTGGGCATGCCGGTCCGGGGAGGGGCGGGGGTGATGCTGGTGCCGTTGGGGCTCTGACGGGGGCGTGAGATGGGGTGCGGAGGGGCGAAGGCGATGCCTGCCGCGAAGAGGTTGGGGTAGGCCTGGCTCTGATAGGTCCTTGGCCAGTCTCCGGCCCGCCACTGCTCGTAGGGTTTGGGAGTGTAGTCGCCGTCCACCTTCATGAAGCCGCTGGGGGCGAAGAGGCGATCCGTGATCTCCATCCCTTCCCGGTCGAAGGCCTTCAGCCCGACCCCCTTGAAGGGGGGCAGGAGCATGGCGAAGTCATAGCCCTCCTCGCCTTCCCCGCCATCGAGGAACTCCATGTGGATCCGGTCCTTTTCCACGGCCTTGGTGTGGGCCTGGGTGATCCAGCGGATCCCACGCTCTGCGAAGAGGGACTCGGTGAAGATCCGGCTGGGGGTGATGTAGCCCCCCCTGGGGATGTGGACCCCGCCCATGCCGAAGTCGCCCACCTCGTACTCATTGCTGACGTAGGTGATCTCGGCCATGTCCCGGACTCCCCGGGCCCGCAGATTGAACTCCAGGTTGACGATGTACTCGAAGGCGGCCCCCTGGCAGGTACAGAGACCGTGCCCGGTGCCCACGAGGAAGCGCTGCTTCTCACCGGCTTTCATGCGGGCCACGACCTCGTCCAGGGCGGCGGAGGCATGGGTTGCATGGGGGGCGGTGCAGACTGAGTGGCTGTAGCCGCCCTGGTCAGGTCCCAGGCCCGGCGTGCTCTCGAAGGCCAGGCGGGGCCCCGTGGCGTTGATGAGGAAGTCGTAGGGGACCTGGCCCGCGCCCTCGGGACCCTCGTAGGCCACGAAGGGCTCGGGAATGGCGCCGCTCCCCTCTGGATGGATGGCCGTGGCCTTGGCCTGGATGAAGCGGATGCCGGCCTTGGCATAGATGGGGGCCAGGGGGAAGAGCACCTGCTTTTCCTTGAGGAGGCCCACACCAACCCAGACGTTGGAGGGAATCCAGTTGTAGTCCGGTCTCGGGGAGATGACCGTGACCTCGCCCCCGGACCCCAGCCACTTCTTGAGGAAGGCCGCGGCGGTGTGCCCCGCCACGCCAGCGCCCAGAACCACGACCCGTGGAGTCATAGAGTCCTCCAGTATTGTTTATATAACCATATGGATATATTTTCTCGTGTCAAGCTCACCCTTCGGGCTCCAGAGGGCGGAGTTGGCAAGGGTGGCCTCCTTGTCATCGACCTGGGAGGCAGGATGATGAATTTTTCCACACCGACCCAAGCCCGGATCGAGGTCCGGAAGCAGAGAGGGCCCAGCGGGGTCTCAGTCCGCCGTCTCCTCCGGGGCCTTCACGGTGTAGCTTCCGCCGTCGATCCGCAGGGCGCAGCCCTCCACAAGGGCCTTGGCGACCTTGATGTGGGCCGCTTCCAGGACTCGTCCGAAGGTGGCCCGGGAGACCCCCATGGATTCGGCGGCCTCCTTCTGGTAAAGCCCCTCCAGGTGGGCGAGACGGAGGGCCTCGAGCTCCTCCATCCGCAGCGTGACTTCCTCCAGGGAGGCCATGGGAACCCCCCGCGGCTTGAAGTAGCAGACCTCGGGCGTGGACTCGACACGCTTGCAGCAGGGGCGACGGGGCAAGGGAACCTCCACCTCTCTTGTGAAGCAATTTGCTCAACCTTGCAAGGGGGAGCTGGGGGCTCAGGGAAAGATCCGGCGGGTTCTCCAGCCTCCCTCCGGGTCCGGGAGATACTCGACGCGGAGGTGGATCCGGAAGGGGCGCTGTTCCCAGAATTCCAGGCGCTCCGGGCGCACCCGGAACCCGGACCACCAGGGGGGGCGGGGCACCGGGGACCCACCGAAGCGCTCCCGGGCCTCGGCCAGGCGCTGTTCGAGCTGGTCAGGGGCGGACATGGGCTCAGACTGGCGCGAGGCCCAGGCTCCCAGCTGGGATTCCCGGGGGCGGGTGGCGAAGTAGGCATCGGCCTCTGCCGCCGACACGGGTTCCACCCTGCCTTCGACGCGGACCTGGCGGGCGAGGGTCTTCCAGTGGAAGCAGAGCGCCGCCCGGGCGCTGGCCGCAAGCTCGTGGGCCTTCCGGCTGCCGAGGTTGGTGTAGAAGACGAAGCCACGGGCGTCGAGGTCCTTCAGGAGGACGATCCGCACCGAAGGGAGTCCCCCGGGTCCCACGGTGGCCAGGGCCATGGCATTGGGGTCCGTGGCCTCAGAGGCCTCAGCCGCCGACAGCCAAGTCCGGAAGAGTTCCAGGGGATCCGTCTCGGGGTGCATGCCGTCCGTCCTCCACCTTCTTGGATGCCGGCAAAGGAAAAGGCGCCCGGGGGCGCCTTTTCCTGGGAACTGCGGTGCGGTTACTTGTCGCCTTCACCCTCGGCCGCCATCAGGGCCTTGCGGCTGAGGCGGATCTTGCCATTGGCCTCGACGGCGATGCACTTGACCAGGACTTCCTGGCCCTCGCTCACCTCATCAGCGGGGGACTTGACGCGGTAGGGGGCCATCTCGGAGACGTGGAGCAGGCCATCGAGCCCGGGAAGGATGGTCACGAAGGCGCCGAACTCCACGACCTTGGCCACCTTGCCCAGGTAAGTCTGCCCGACCTCGGCGGTCTGGATCAGGTCGCCGATCATCTTCATGGCGACAGCGAGCTTCTCCTGGTTGGGGCCGGCCACCTGGCAGATGCCGTCATCATCGATGTTCACGCTGCAACCGCTGACTTCGATGATGTTGCGGATGGTGGCGCCGCCCTTGCCGATGACGTCGCGGATCTTCTCCTTGGGCAGGGTGATGGTGGCCATCTGGGGGGCGTTCTGGGCGTATTCGGAGCGGGGGGCAGCAAGCACGGAGCCCATGGCCTCCAGGAGGTGCAGGCGGCCCTTCTTGGCCTGCTCCAGGGCCTTGGTCAGGACCTCGGTGGTGATGCCGCCGATCTTGATGTCCATCTGGAGGGCGGTGATGCCGTTGGGGGTGCCGGCGACCTTGAAGTCCATGTCGCCGTAGTGGTCCTCCTGGCCGGCGATGTCGGTCAGGACCACGAACTGCTCACCGTCGCTCACCAGGCCCATGGCCACGCCGGCCACAGGGGCCTTGAGCTTGATGCCTGCAGCCTGCAGGGCCATGGTGCCGCCGCAGATGGTGGCCATGGAGCTGGAGCCGTTGGACTCGGTGATGTCGGAGACCACACGCAGGGTGTAGGGGTTCTCCTTGACGTCGGGGAGCATGGCCATGATGGCGCGCTCGGCCAGGGCACCGTGGCCGATCTCGCGACGGCCAGGCCCACGGTTGGGCTTGCACTCGCCCACGCTGTAGCCGGGGAAGTTGTAGTGCAGGTAGAAGCGCTTCTCGTACTCCTCCTCCAGGCCGTCGATGATCTGGATGTCATCGGCGGTGCCCAGGGTGGCAGTCACCATGGCCTGGGTCTCGCCGCGGGTGAAGAGGCAGGAGCCGTGGGTGGCGGGAAGGACATCGACCTCGATGTTGAGGGGGCGGATCTCGTCGAACTTGCGGCCATCGAGGCGCACGCCCTGCTTGAGAATGGCGTTGCGGAAGAGGGTCTCCTTGAGGAGGTCGAAGCAGGCCTTGACCTCACCCTTCTGGGAACCATCCTCGCCGCCCAGCTCCTTGACGGCCTCCTTCTTCAGAAGGTCGATGGCCTTGTAGCTGTCGATCTTGACCTTGATGGTCAGGGCGGCGAAGAGCTTCTCGGCGTACTGGGCGGCGACCTTGGCGTAGATCTCGGCATCGCGCTCGGCCTTGACGGCGGCCATCTTGGCCTTGCCGACCTTGGCCTGGAGCTCTTTCTGGAGCTTCACCAGGAGCTTGATCTGGCTGTGCCCGAACTCCAGGGCCTTGACCATGTCGGCCTCCTGGACCTCCTGGGCGCCGCACTCGACCATCACCAGAGCTTCCTCGGTGCCGGCCACCAGCAGGTCCAGGTCGCTCTCGTGGCGCTGGGAGACGACGGGGTTGACTACGAGCTGGCCGTTCACCCGGCCCACGCGGACGCCGCCCACGGGGTTCACGAAGGGGATCTCGCTGATGATGAGGGCCGCGGAGGCGCCCACCATGGCCAGGGTGTCGGGCTGGTGCTCGCCGTCGAAGCTGATCACCTGGCAGGTGATCATGGTGTCGCCGTTGTAGCCCTCCTCAAAGAGGGGGCGGAGGGGGCGGTCGATGAGACGGGAGACCAGGGTCTCCTTGGTGGTCTGCTTGCCTTCGCGCTTGAACCAGCCCCCGGGGATCTTGCCGGCGGCGAAGCCGGGCTCACGATAGTCCACGGTGAGGGGGAAGAAGTCGATGCCTTCACGCGGCTCGGCGCAGCACACGGCCGCGAGCACCATGGTGTCGCCCTGGCGGACGATGACGGAGCCGGCGGCCTGCTTGGCGACGCGACCGGTCTCGATGGAGATGGGGGTGCCCCCCAGGTCGATGCTGACCGTAGTGGGAGAGAATTTGAGGGTGTTCATGTGTTCTCCATGGGCCCAGGGCCCGGATGGGCTTCCTGCTGGCGATCCCTCCATGAAACCCTCCGCCGTGACGATGGGGGCGGGCTTCCTGCAGAGGTCGCTGCCGACGGAAGCGGAAAAATCGGCGCTGTAATGATATCAGAGGCACCGGGAAACAAGGTGAACACCCCCTTGGGCCCCGCTGACCACGCCCAAAAAAACACGGCGCAGCCTTGCGCCCAGCGGGGGAGTACCATACCTTCACGCCAAGAAGTCGGAGGCAGCCATGATCATCCGTGCCGAATGGCCTGGCTACGTGGTGGATGTCCTGGTGAGCGTCGGCCAGGAGGTGGATGAAGACGAAAACCTGGTGCTGCTGGAGGGGACCGACTCGGCCCACACGCCCTTCTATGTCACGGCTCCTGACTCGGGGAGGGTCCGGAGGATCTTCGTTGAGGAGGGGGACTTCGCCGACGAGGATGAAGACCTGCTTGAGATAGGCGAGGCGGACTGATCCCGGGTCGATGGCCGGGCTACACTGGGGGTTGCCCCGAGGTGCCCATGTCCCTGTACATCGCCAATGCCCATCTGATGGATGCCGCCCTGGGCCTGAATGGTCCGGGTGCTCTGCTGGTCGAGGATGGGAAGGTGGCTGCCATCGGCGCCGGGGTGCCCGCCCCGGAGGGGGCGGAGGTGCTGGATGCCGGTGGGATGGTGCTCTCCCCGGGCTTCATTGACCTCCACGTCCACTTCCGCGAGCCTGGGCAGACGGCCAAGGAGACCATCGGGACGGGTTCCCGCGCCGCCGTTGCCGGCGGCTTCACCGCGGTCTGTGCCATGGCCAACACCCGGCCGGTCAATGACTCGGTGGCCATCACGGAGTTGATGCTCAGCCGCGCCCAGGCCGCCGGACTCTGCCGCTACTTCCCCATGGGAACGGTGACCCGCGGTATGGGCGGCGAAGAGTTAACGGATTACGGTGTGCTGAAGACAGCCGGTTGCATCGCCTTCAGCGACGATGGCCGCCCCATCATGAACGCCGCCATCATGCGCAAGGCCCTGGAATACACCGCCTGGCTCCAGGTGCCCGTGGTGGCGCACGAAGAGGATGAGCACCTCGCGGACAAGGGCTTCATGCACGAAGGGGCGGTCAGCGCCGCTCTGGGCTGCAGGGGCATCCCGTCCATGGCCGAGGAGGTCATGGTGGCCCGGGACCTGATCCTGGCCGAGCACACCGGGGGGCATGTCCACTTCCAGCACCTCTCCACCCGGGGCTCCCTGCGCCTGGTGCGGGAGGCCAAGGCCCGGGGGGTGAAGGCCACCTGCGAGGTCACACCTCACCACTTCACCCTCACCGATCGGGAACTGCACCGCTTCGACGCCGACTACAAGATGAACCCGCCCCTCCGCCCTCAGGCGGATGTGGATGCCGTGCTGGAGGCCATCGCGGACGGGACGGTGGACGCCATCGCCACGGATCATGCGCCCCACACCACGGACGACAAGTCCTGCGAGCTGCCTGATGCCGCCTTCGGCATCCTGGGGCTGGAGACCGCCCTCCCCCTGGTGCTTGACCGCCTGGTGAGGCCTGGGGTCATCAGCCTGGCCCGGGCCCTTGAACTCCTGACGAGCTCGCCTGCGCAGGTCATGCACCTGGATCGCCTCGGTCTGGGCTCCCTGGCGGTGGGGCACCCTGCGGACTTCGTCCTCTTCGATCCGGAGGCACGCATCACAGTGGATCGGGACTTCATCCAGAGCCGCTCCTTCAACACGCCCTTCAAGGGCTGGGCTCTGCCCGGGAAGGTGCTCGGCACCTGGGTCGAAGGTGTGCGGGTCTGGGGCTGAGGAGAGGCCCGCTTTCACCGGCGGCCCGGGGCGGGCGCTGCATGCTAGACTGGAGCTTCGAGTCGTTAGCTCAACGCCAGAGCAGTCGGTCCTTTCCCGGCGGGATCCCAGGTTCAATTCCCGGGACGGCTCACCACTCAGTTCCAGGGCCACATGAGCGTAGGGTCCAGGTCCAGCACCATGGCGAGCACTGACCAGGCCATGGCCAGGAGGGGGCAGAGGCCCCAGCGGAGACCCCCCAGGAAGCGGGGGCCGCGGAAGGCCAGGTAGGTGGGCTCCCAGCGGGCGATCTGGAATCGCTTGCGGAAGAGATCCTGACCCTCGGCATTGTAGAGTCTGGCGATGCCGCGACGGAGGAGCCGCATGGGCAGGGTGCCCATGTCGAGGGTGGAGGCCGCTCCCGTCTCCAGGTGGCGCAAGAGGACCAGGCCCAGGCTGGCCCGGGTGGCTCCCGAGAGGCGGAGGCACTCCAGGGCCGTGAGCACTGCGAGTTCCTGGGCGCCCCGGGTGCAGTGGCGACGGTAGACCAGGTCCTCCAGGTAATAGGTCTCGCCCTCCCTGACTGGGGTGGCGACCAGAAAGGCCTCCAGTCCGCCCTCCCTTTCCACCGCGAAGTAGTGCCTCCCCGGGATGTCCGCAAAAGGATCCGTGGCCAGGGCACCCCCCTCCAGGGAGATGAAGGTCAGCCCGCGCCATTCCCTGTAGAGGCCCTCGACAGCCCCCCGCTGGGCGAGGCAGGCCTCCCGGGTCCACTCCGCGGCCGTACAGCCAGCGCGGAGAGCCTGATTCCGGGCGGCCCTGACGCCCTTGCCGCGGTTTCCCTTGGGCAGGCAGTCCGCGAGGTCGACCCAGGGCTCTTCGCCGATCTTGAGCACGGTATAGCCCAGGGTGGCCAGCTCTGTTGCGGTTGGACCGGTGACCCCGGCAAAGACCATGGCCCGGTTGGGCCGGGAGCGGTCGAACTCCCTCAGGGCCTGACCCAGAGGCTCATCCCCCAGAAGGGGGTCACAGGTGAGGGTGAGGGCTCCGAAGGAGCGCCGGAAGGGCATGAAAGAGCCCTTCCGGGTCCGGAAGAATCGGTGCGGCGAGAGCAGGGCGACTGGGTGGTTCGGGTGGCTGCCCTGCTTGGCCAAGCATTCCCGGTAATCCGGGGCGAGTGGATCCGACATGGCCTCAGGCTAGTCGGAGATCCATAGCCTGGGCTTAGGGCTGGCCCATGCCATGCTTTCTCATAATCACGGCGCGCTGGGCATCGTACTCGGCCTGGGTGATGAGCTGGGAGTCGAAGAGATCCTTGAGCTCCATCAGTTCCTCCTTCAGGCTCCTGGCCGGCGCCGCCGGAGCGGCGGGTGCGCTGCCTGCGGGGTAGGGGGTCTGGGCCATCTGCCCCATGGCGCCCCCCATCTGCTGGCCCATCATGTTGCCCATGCCGACGCCGACCCCGAGGCCCATGCCCATGCCCGCCAGACCACCGGGGTTCTGGGCGGCCAGGGGCACGCTGTCGGCCACCTGCATCTGGGTGTAGGCCCCCATGACCGGAGCCATCAGGCCCACGCTGGTGCGCTTGTCCATCATGGCCTCCACCTCTTCGGGAAGGCTGATGTTCTCGATGAAGAGCTTGGCGCACTCCAGGCCCATGGTGCGGAACTCTGGGTCCATCTTCTGCCGGAGCAGGTCTGAGAGCTCGTCGTAGTGGGCGGCCAGGTCCAGGGCCGGGACCTTGGCCTCCCCCAGGGCATCGGTGAACCTGCTGATGAGGCTCTTGCGGAGCTGGTCCTGGATGTCCGTGACCGAGTAGGCCTCGTTGGTGCCCATCACCTGCTGGAGGAAGGCCTTGGGGTCGACGATCCGCACGGAGTAGATGCCGAAGGCCCGGATGCGGAGCATGCCGAAGTCGGCATCGCGCAGCATGATGGGATTCGGGGTGCCCCAGCCCAGATCGTTGAAGAGCTTGGTGTTCAGGAAGTATACATCGCTTTTGAAAGGGCTCTCAAAGCCGTACTTCCAGCCCTTCAGGGTGGCCAGGACCGGCAGGTTCTGAGTGTTGAGGGTGTGGGTTCCGGGGCCGAAGACATCGGCGAACTGGCCCTCGTTGACGAAGACCGCCACTTGGCTCTCCCGTACCACCAGCTTGCCGCCATTCTGGATCTCCTGGCCGCGCATGGGATAGCGCCAGGCCATGGTGTCGGCGCTGTCATCCAGCCACTGCAGGATGTCTAGAAGTTGGGCTTTGCCCCAGTCCATCAGACCCATGGAGTCCTCCGATCCGGCGTGTGCCGTCATCAGCAGTCTACGATGCGGCACAAGAGGGTTGAGTCAGTGATGTGTCTTCCGGGCTGCCGGATTGGGGATACGGTCCCGACTGCGGACCATGCGGGTGTCGCAGTCAACAATGCAGCGCCAACCGCGCCCCTCATCGGGCATGCGGACCTCCACCTCCCAGCCGCCCGAAGCTCCATTGAGATGGATCCGGTGGGCGCTGACCGCCATCCCGCCGGTCTCGGCCTCGGCGATGGCCCTGGCCTCCTTGGCATTGGAAACGGGGCCACCAGAACGGGGTCTTGCCTGCAGGGGGCAGAGCAGGGCTGGCAGGCAGAGGAGGGGGATCCATGGTCTCATGAGCAGCTCCTTGGTGTTGCCCATGAGGTTAGGCTTAGGCTTCTTTGATGTCCAGTTCATTTAGCCACCGGGCATGATCGCTGGGGCGCTCACTCCGGAAGTCGCCCCGTCTGAGGGCATGGAGGCGGAGGGCCCCATTGGCGAAGCCCAGCAGGACCCCCTCGGGGCTCTTCCGCCAAGTACCCTGGGGGCAGGGTTCGGCGGAAGGAAGGGCCCAGGGGATCTTCACCAGTCCCCGGGGGGTCTCCAGGTAGGCATTGGGCCAGGGGTCCGCCACCGCCCTGATCTGGTTGAAGGCCTCGCCTGTGCTCATCAAGAAGTCCAGACGGGAGTCGGAGGGGCGCCGTCCCCCGAAGTAGGAGGAAGGCCCCAACCCGGTTTGAGCCTTCGGGATGACGCTGCCGTCCACAAGACCTGGGACCACCGTGCGCACCATTTCCCTCCCGGCAGCCGCCATCCTCAAGGTGAGGCTGAGGGCCGTCTCATCCCACGCGATGTCCAGCGGCTCCTGGGCGAGGATATCGCCGTCGTCGGGCTTGGGGGTCATGCGGTGGAGGGTGATTCCCGTTCGGGTCTCTCCGCGGAGGAGGGCCCAGTTGATGGGGGCCCGGCCCCGATAGGCCGGCAGGAGGGAACCATGGAGGTTGAAGGCGCCCAGGCGGGGCAGGTCCAGGGCCCGAGCCGCGATCATCTCCCGGAAATAGAAGCTGAAGAGCAGGTCCGGGGCCTCGGCCCTGAGGCTGTCAAGGACCGCGTCGGCGTTGAAGTCCGGCTCGCAGTGCACCGGGATCCCGTGGCGTCCGGCCACTGCCGCCGGGGCCTCGAACCAGCGGTCCTGATCGGGCTGGGGGTATGTGTAGAGGGCCGTGACCTGGACCCCTGCCGCAAGGAGCCCCTCGAGGGCAGCGGCCCCGACGGGGGAGTAGGCGCAGACGACGGCACGTGGCATGGAAGCTCCTTCCAGACAGTCTAGCCCTGGACGCTTGTCCGCTGCGGGGGCATGGCTATGTTTGGGGCTGTGGAGGCTCCATGCGGCGGGAGTGGTGGGTGTGGCCCCTGGTGCCTGTGATGACGTGGGTATCCGTCCTGGCGGGTCCTCTGGACCCGCCCCCGGAGCTGCTCCCCTTTGCCAGGCAGGTCATGCAGACCCGGCAGACGACCCGAGGCAAGCTGGAGGCCCTGCTCCGTGCCACCTTCAGCCCCACGGGCGAGGGTGGGCTGGGAATGGTCTATGACAATTCCCACACCCGCACTGTGGCCGAGGCCTGGCAGGAGCACCGGGCCAACTGCCTCACCTTGACGGCGTTCTATGTGGCGGCCTGCCATGCCGGAGGGATCGAGGCCCAGTTTGCCGAAGTGCTCAACATCAACCGCTGGCAGCGGCGGGGTGACACCATCCGCCTCGAGCGGCATGTAGTGGCGCTGGTCCACAATCCCCCCTTGGAAGATCTCATCGCCGATTTCCTGCCTGAGGTCCGGCCCCGCTCGGGGGTCTATCTGGTGTCCCCCCTCTCCCGGGAGCGGATCCTGGCGCTCTACCATAGCAACCGTGCGGTGGAGTTCATGGATGCTGGCGATCCCCATGCGGCGCTGGTGGAGGCGGACCGGAGTCTAGCCGTGGATGCCGGGTCGGGGATCGGATGGAATACGGAGGGGGTGGTGCAGCAGCGCCTGGGGCACCCCTTGGAAGCCGAACAGGCCTTCAGGCGATCCCTCGAGCTGGATCCGACCGGGGGCGCCGCCTTGGAAAACCTGGAGATTCTCCTTCGGAGCCAGGGCCGGGAACGGGAGGCCGACCACTTCCGGGAGATCGGGTACAAGGTCCGCCGCAGGGACCCCTACTTCAGGGCCCGCCTTGCGGAGGAATCCTTGGCGGAGGGTCACTTGGATGAGGCCTTGGACCATGCCAAGGCGGCCGTGCGGTTGCAGATCGCCGATCCAGAGCTCTTCCTTCTCTTGGCCAGGGTCCGCTTGGCCAGGGGGCAGCCTGAGGCCGCACTCAAGGCCCTGGAAAAGGCCAGGCGGCTGGCCATGCCCGGCGATCAGGAGCGCTACAAAAGCAAGATGGACATGATCCGCGCTTGGCGCATCGGAGAGTGATCAGTCCAGGCATCCCAGATGGCGGGCCACGTACGTGTTGATCTGCTCGTAGAAGTCCGGGGAGGTGGAGAGGAAGGCAATGCCCAGTCCGAAGTGGCCGTCCAGGTTATTGGGCACCTCGATCCTCATGATCCGAGAACAGATGGGGGCGTCGGGCATCTCGCCATGCTCCAGGAGGCAGTCCATGAGCAGCAGGCCCGGACGGACATGGCTGGCCATTCCGGCTGGGACCAGGGCCAGGCATCCTCCGGCGCTCAGGTTGGCCAGGGGAACGTGCTCCAGGGAGGTCGCCCCGATGGCGAAGCGGATCCGGTGTTCCAGTCCGACCGGCATGCGTGTGTATTTCCGCTTCTTGACGAACTCTGGCACGGAGGTCTCTGGGGGGGGCGGGGGCGGACCACGGCGCATGGCGGGCGGTCTGCTGGTTGATGATGCATGGGTACTACGTAATTCTAGGGTTTGCGGGGGGCGAGTCAATTTGAATGTTGTGCCGGAACATTCAAAGTTATGTCTCTATATTTCTGTATATTGTTTGTGCTTTTGATGCTTTTCTGTAAGCGTTGGCTGGATGCTCTGATGACGGATTGCATGAATCTACATTGACCATCTGCCATTTCCCACCGAAAGGGACAGGTAGCACCTCATGGAGGCTTCCATCATGCTGGGGGCTGCATGTCGTAGTGCCGCATCAGATCCTCGAACAGAATGCGGGCCTCCAGTTCCAGCGCATCTGCCAACCGCCGTCCGATATACAGGGGTCATTGTCGTCGCGCAGCATGGGTTTGAGGTGGTGCCCATGGATCTGATCCACGCTCTGGCTCAGGGTGAGCCCTGACCTCTCCAGCGGTGTGCGGGTCACCCTGCACCACCCGGAACGTTTTTTTGACTTCTGTTTGACTTGGGCTTTGTCATTGATTTCAGAACAGAAGCCCAAAAACAAAAAACCCTCTGATTGCTCAGAGGGTTTGCTTGGTAGCCCCAAGGGGATTCGAACCCCTGATCTTCGCCGTGAGAGGGCGACGTCCTGAACCGCTAGACGATGGGGCCGGCGGAGTAATTAGGTTATCCCTGATTCGTTTTTTTGCCAAGTGAAAATTTTCAACCGCGTCGCAGGGTGAGGATGCTGAACTCAGGCGGGGCGCCCAGGCGCACGGGGAGCGCGACCATGCCCAGCCCGGCACTCACGTTCATCCAGTGGGGTCCCTCTGTGTAGAGTCCACGGATGTACCGTCCCAGGAGGCGAGCGCTGGAGAGTCCCGGGAGGAGGTTGATCTGGCCGCCATGGGTGTGTCCGGAGAGGGTGAGCCTGGCGCCAGCCTCCAGGGCCAGATCCCAGTTGCTGGGGCGGTGCACCAGTCCCAGCCGCCAGCCCTCTTTGGGCATGCCCAGGGCCACATCCTGGGGCATGGGGCCGGGCCCGAAGCGGAGGCCGCGGAAGCGGCCATCCCTGGCCATGGGGTCCTGGAGCCCGAAGAGGATGAGGCGCTCGCCGCCCCGTTCAACCTGGGTATGAGTGTTCTCCAGGAGGGTGAATCCAAGGTCCTGAAGCTCCTTCCAGATGGGGCGCGGGTCGGTGAAGTAGTCGTGGTTCCCGAGGATGGCGAAGCGTCCGAGGGGGGCCTGGAAGTTCCGGAAGGCCTCGGCGAAGGGGAGCGCCTCTGCGGGCATGGCGTCCACGAAGTCCCCTGTGATGATGAGCATGTCGGGCTTTTCGCGTTCGGCCATGCCCCGCCAGAGGCGGAGGTGTCCGAGGTTGATGAAGGGGCCGGAGTGGAGATCCGAGAGGTGGGCGATGCGAAGCCCATCAAAGGCGGTGGGAAGATCCGGGAAGCGCAGTTCATTCCGGCGGATGAGGGGAGTGTCCTGGCCCTCCTGGTAGCCGCGGACGCTGGCCACCGCCAGCACCCCCAGGCTGACGGCGGCCCCCTTCTGGAGGAATGCCCGGCGGTCCCGATCGACCTCTTTCCCGCGATGTTTCCGGACCCGCCAGACCAGGGACTCCAGGCTCAGGATGATCAGGTTCAGCCCCGAGAGGGCGAGGATGTAGAAGCCGGCCCTGGCCAGGGTGCGCAACCAGAGGGCGGAGCCTACGGCCGAAGCCCCGGTGACGCGGAGCAGAAGGTAGATCAGGAGGGGGGTGTGGGCCAGGAGGATCAGCCAGGCGAGAGGGCGTCCCCAATGGGAAGGCAGGATGCGCTTCAGGGCTCGCCAATGCAGGATCTGGAGGCCGATGCCCAGGAGCAGCAGGATCGCGAACATGCCCCATGATGGCAGTGATCCGACTGTCGGGCCGCAAAGCATTTGGCTCTTTCGGGAGAAGCTGTGTCGAGGCCTGTCTGGTGGTTGGCCGGCCCGTGGATAGAAATTTCAGCCATTGGCTTGCGGGGTTATCGATATGAACCAAACTATATACCGCATGGACTGATCCAAGGGGGCGGCGGGCGCCCCCATTCGTCATGAGGAGGTAGGCATGTCTGATCTCACCCCGATGCTCAAGCGGGATCTCGGACGGGCAGTGGCCCATGTGTTGGCGCGCCAAGGGGCGGTCTACGACCCTTCGGTGGTGGAGGCTGCGGTTGAGCACCTCTTTTCCGGGTTGGTCCAGGGCCCGGATCGCAGTTCTCCAGACTGGAGCATGACTTGGGGGCACCTGATCCAGTATTTCTGGGATCAGGGCGCGAGCTTTGTGGAGGCCTCGGAGATGGCGGTGAGCCACTTCACCGCGGTGCTCCACCAGGTTTGCGATGAAGTCTGCAGTGGCCAACTGGAAGCCGAGGCGGAATCCGTGCCGGCCTTGGAGCAGTGGGTCCGCCACGCTGTGGAGCAGGTGGTGGTCATGGAAATGGTGGGCGAGGAGGGTTGAAGGTGGTGCCGGTGGGCCATCCGCGGATCCTGCGATGTAAATGTGGAAAATCCTGCGGATATGGTCGAAAACTTTCTGGGTGTGAAGGGGGCTCCGATCTGCACAAATACAAGGACCGGTCGCTGCCTGGGTGGCCGCCCTCTCGACAGGCGGTGTCGTGAAAATCCGGGGAACCTGCGGGTCATGCCCCACGCCTTAGCGGTATGGTAAAATCCCCCGGTGGCCTGGATAACCTTGCAGACATTCAAGGCGACCTTGGGGCGTTCTTATGGCGATGGGAACACACCAGCCATGACGATGCCCTGTTTCACCTCCAGACCCCCATGCCGCACCGGATGGGACATGTAAGAGGGCTTCAGTGCTACCTCGGCGACCGGCTCTGGTGACGCAGACCCCCTGTCACGCTGTGGCGTCGCAACGGCTGAAAGCCGGAACACTTGGACTCCCACGCATTCTCGACTTTCTCGTCCAGCACCAACAGTAATCATTTCAACCCGACTCTCCGTCTTTCATGACAGGAATGCAGAACAGCGATAGGCGGGTGACTCTGTGAGGTCCGGGACGGGCTGGAGCCTTGTCCGAGCCAACTGGACCATGTCCGTCATGTCCACTAGGTTCCTCCTGGGACCCATCATCTGCTAAGGAAGGGATGCTTGAAGGTTACTCGATGGTCACCACCAGGTTCCTTCCGACCAGTGAACCCGACTCCCACCTCCGCACCTTCCTGGTAAAGCCCAAAGGCTTGGCTCATCTTGCTTCCATTGTGCCGCCGACCGACAAGGAGGCACTACTGGCAGACTACGTGGATGCACACCTTTCTTCTTCGGGTCCTGTCAGCAGGCGCATCTGGCAATCCTCAACCACAAGCGATCTTCGCCTGTGTGGCTACAGGGTCCGTAGACGCGGCGGAGGCTGTGGTCCTGGGAGAGCTACACCGAGCCGGGTGGAAGGTACTGGAGGTTGTCGATCCGGCTATCGTCCGCCAGCAGTTCCCAGCGTTGAAGCGTCATCCAGATATGGCTCGGATCATGGCTGCGGCACGGCAGCGGGGCATGGCGTTCCTGGTCCTGGATGGCGACAAATAGTTTTCCGGGCTCCAACAGCCCAGAGATGGGTAGGCATATTTTGCTTCTGTTGGCGATACCCCCATGTGGCACATGGCGTTTGTGGGATTTTGCCGTAGTAAATGCGTAGCAGATCGTCCGAAAAGATCTACACTTGCGTATCACCTGCGGGCGACCTCTGTTCTTTGCATCCCACAAGGAAACCCCCTGAAGCGCCATGTTTCCAAGGACTTCAGGGGGCTCATCTGGTGCACCTGGCGCGACTCGAACGCGCGACCTTTGGCTTCGGAGGCCAACGCTCTATCCAACTGAGCTACAGGTACGGGCTGCGGGTGACCGCGAAGGGTGATTCTCTCACATCCTCGGGGGTGTGGCTACCCCCTCGGTTCCGCTGGGCCGATGCGGCTGGCGAGGTGTCTCCCGAGGGCCATGGCAGGGCGTTCTACCCAACGGTGCACGATGGCGGCCAAGGCGAGGGTGGCGGCGAGGGAGAGGAGGACCTTGGGCCAAGCTGCGATGGACCCAGGCAGTAGATGGGTGACAAGGAAATAGGCCAGGGGATGGAGCAGGTAACTCGCATAGCTCCAGTCGCCGATCAGGGTGAGGGGGCGCAAGGAGCGGTGGCGGGGCATGCGAACGAAGGCGAAGAGAAGGACCGCCAGGCCACAGATCCCCAGCAGGCGATACCGCACGCCTCCCGCCAGGACGTCGAAGTGATCATAGAAATGGGGGATCTGTTGCAGTCCGAGCACGCAGAGCGGGACCAGCAGGAGGAGGAAGCCCTGCCATGGGAGCCGTCTCTGGGTGAGGCTCCGCCAGTGGGCCGCGATGCCCCCCGCCAGGAAGAGAAAGGCGTGGTTGGGGATCTGGACGTAGGTGTGGAACTTCTGGTCACCGACCAGGGTGGCCGCCTGGACCTTCCCAAAGCTCCAGGGAAGGGACCAGGCCACTAAGGCTGCGAAGAGCACATAGAGCAGGAGTCTGCGCCGCGCAAGCAGGGCGAGGAGGGGGAAGGCGAAGTAGAAGACGTACTCGATGCCGATGGACCAGCCCCCCAGGACCATGGCGTGGTTGGGATGGAAGAGTCCGAAGGTCAGGGAGAAGTTCTCCACGAGCATCCGGGGGGTGACAGAGGGACCCACAGGCTGCCGGAGGAGCAGGTTCAGGAGCACCACCAGGAAGTAGAGGGGGGCGATGCGCAGGAATCGCTTGATGTGAAAGCGCGCCAGGGCGGGGGCCGACCAGCGGGTTTCTCGGTAGATGTGGAAGAAGCAGAAGCCGCTCAGGATGAAGAAGCCCTCAACGCCATAGTTGCCCAGACAGGCCAGGACATCATTGCGCCGGGTACCGGCCTCGAAGAGGTGGGTCCAGATGGAGAGATGGTAGCTGGCCACCGCCAGGGCCATCAGTCCCCGGAGGGTGTCCAGGGTGTCGATACGGTCAGGGGCGGCTGGGGTCTCCAAGTCAGTCCCAGTCCTTCCTCTGGCGGGACTGTTTGCGCTGCCCCACGGCCTTCTTCGCCTCGACTCGCCGGACCTGGCTGCCCCGGGTGGGGCGGGTGGCCCTCCTGGTGACGGGGCTCACCAGGGCCTCGGTGACCAGGTCCCGGATCTTCTCGCGGGCGTCCTCCAGGTTGGTCAGCTGGTCCCGGGTGCGGGAGCTGGTGACGATCCAGAGGCCCTCGGCGTCCAGTTGATTGCGGACCCGGGTGCGGAGCCTCAGCAGGGCGGCCTCACTCATGCCCTCCACCAGGGCGAGGTCCACCCGCAGCTCCACCTTGCTCGCCACCTTGTTGACGTTCTGCCCGCCGGGGCCGCCGCTGCGGACGGCCCGCATCCGGATGGCCTCGGCGGGGATCCGGACCTGCTCACTGATCAGAATGGGCTCAGCCATACCGGATCATCGCAGGACCCTTGCCGGAATCACAGACCCAGCCGCTCCCTCAGGCGCGGGGCGCCACCCCGGCTGGCCTCGATCTCCTCGCCACCCATGAGGCGGACCAGGGCCCGACCGCCGGGGGCGGGCTTGATGCCGAGGACTGCTTCGGGGCGGACCAGAAGGTGCCGGTGGATGCGGAGGAGTCCGCAACCCGGGAAGGCCACCTCGACCTCATTCAGCGAGGTCCACTGGGTCCGGAGCCGACCGCCGGCGTGGGCCCAGACCACCTCGTTGTCCACCTCGAAGTACGTGGTCTTGCTGAGATCCACCAGCAGCACGCCTTCACCTGCCTGGATCGGATAGCGCACAGGGCCAGTGGGAGCCGGTGGAGGCGCGGGAAGGGCCGCGGCCCCGCGCTCCTCGATCCTCTGAAGGGCACGCTCCAGCCTGGACGCGGTGATGGGCTTCAGGAGGTAGTCCACCGCCTCGGTGTCAAAGGCCTCCACGGCGTGCTCGGCAAAGGCCGTGGTGAGGACGACGGGAGTCGCGCCCCCGAGGCTCTTGAGGATGGCCAGTCCGTCGAGCCCGGGCATATGGATGTCCAGGAAGGCGGCATCCACATCGGGATGCTGCTGGAGCCAGTCGAAGGCGGCCTTGCCTTCGGAGAAGTTGCTCAGGACCGTGCAGCCGGCCTCCTGCAGGAGGCGGACCAGGCGCTTCCGGCTAAGATTCTCATCTTCTGCCACGACGACTTTGAGTTTGCGGGTGCTCATGACTTGCTCCTTGGGGTCCATCGGATGAAGGCCACAGTCCAGTCCTGCTCGCGCTTGAGCGAGAAGGTGCCGTTCATGTCGTTCCAGAGATCCAGGCGGGCAGCGAGGTTTTCCAGGCCGACCCCTTGCCGCTCCGAGGGGGTCGGCGGCATCCCGGTGTTGGCGACCCTCAGGCAGGTGGCTGCGCCTTCCCGGCTGCAGCGGATGTGCAGCTCGCCACCCTCATCCAGAGGACTGATGCCATGCTTGATGGCGTTCTCCACCAGGGTCTGGAGGAAGAGGGGGGGTGCCTGGAGGGCGTCGGCCCACTCCGGCCACTCCCACTCGACCCGGAGGCGCTCACCCAGGCGCATCTGCTCCATGGAGAGGTAGGCCTCTACGATCTTCCGCTCCTCGCCCAGGGTCGCGAGATCAGTCTTGGCATAGTCGGTGAGCATCCGGTAGAGCGTGGCCAGGCGGGCCACCACCTCCTCCGCTGCCAAAGGATCTTCGTGGATCAGCTCAGAGATTCCGTTGAGGGCGTTGTAGAGCACGTGGGGGTCGAGCTGGCTGCGGAGGGCACGGGCCTGGCTCTGCCTGAGCAGGCCTGCCGTTCTGCGCTCCCGGGCTTCAGTGAGTTCCTTCTCGGCGAGTTCCCAGCCGAAGACCAGAGCGAAGACCAGATTCAGGAGCCCCAGTCCCAGTTCGGGGAAGGGCAGTCCACGATCCGGACGGGGGCCGAAGCGTTCCGGTGCTTCCCTGGGAGAGGCCATGTCCAGGTCCGGAGGCGGTTGGCGGGCATCCTCTGCCGCCCTGGGAGCGGGTCTGTCCAGGTCGGGTTGCCGCTGGCGGGCCTCCTCGGATGCGTTCTGCGGCGGGTGGGGGTGGTGCCTCATGGGGGAGATGGTCGTGTTGAGGATCACCATGCCGGTGATCCAGATGGCGTTGAAGACCAGGGCGGTGAAGAAGCGGCGGAAGAAGGGCCTTCGGGCTTCGATCCCCGCCTTCCACTGCCAGGGAATGGGGGCCAGGGCAAGATGCAGGATGAGAAAGACGAAGGGGAGGACCAGATCCGCGATACGCAGGTTGGTGCGGTCGATGAAGAGCCTGAATCCGCCCAGAAGTCCTCCCGCCAGGAGCACCATGAGGAGGTTCGTCTTCTGGGTGACCCGGTGGATGAGCGAGGTTCTGATGAGTTCTTGCCGCATGCGTTTGAAGATCCCACGGAAAGGTGCGTCGGGATCCCTCTGAGGTCCCTGGGGATTTCGCTGAACGTTGAAAGGTGTCCTGGTGTGCCTGACTGGTGCGTTCTCGTCGCTGGCCTGCATATCTGTCCTCTCAGGCTGAATGTTGGCAGGTGTGGCGGAATGGATGGGGCTGAATGGAATAGGTATATTATGCCTATGTAATTGTAAGAGTTGTTTTGTTTGTTGATATGCATGATGTATTGCTTGATGGATCCAGGTGGTGGGGGGTGGTGTTGTGCGGAAGGCGTGGTGTATGCGACGTAGGGCGGTCTGTTATGCCAATTCCCCTTTGCTGAAGGGGTTGGCGGGGCCGGGGCCCGCAGAAAAGTGGCCGGGAGCTTGCCGCCCAGGGGGCAGGGAGCCGATTCCCACCTTGAAAGGAGACCTCCATGAGCATCTCAGCCACCGGAGCCGTGAACTCCGCCCTTCCCCCGGCGAAGACTGCCCGACCCAGCGATACGACCGCCTCTTTTCCGGAGATCTCCAAGCTTGCCGTGGCTCCCCAGGACAGCGTGACGCTCTCCGAACAGGCCCAGGCCCTGATCAAGGACAAGGGGGTCTCCCCGGCCTTTGCGCTCCTCGGCAACTGAGGGGCAGGATCGACCTCCAGGTCGAAGGTGCAATGGCTGCACGGCCAGGAAGGGAGTCGAGCAGCCTGCGGGGTAATGGGCGCCAAATGCCTATTCGCAGCATCCCGGTTGAGGGAAGGGCTGCAGGGTTCGCCAATCGTCACCCATGAGATGGCGATTGGGCGGTGTTCTGTTGCCATACGGCGTATAGGCTTTCCCGCGGGCCGAGGAGGGCCGATACCTTCTGGCGCATCGGGCGGGGTGGTGGAGATGCCCTCGGGCTGAGCCTCCCTGCCCCTGCCTGGAGGAGGAGCCATGAGTAGCATCTCTTCGATCGGGACTTCCGGGCTCTCGTCCCTTGATTTGGCCAGCCTGCTGGGGACCGGTACCAGCAGCACAACGGGGCTGGCGAGTCTGCTCTCCCAGGGACAGGACAGCCTCTCCATCTCCTCCGGAGCCTGGTGGATGAGCAGGAGCCAGGACAGCAATCCCTTCAAGAAGGACTTCGACAACCTGGGAGATCTGATCTCCTCCGGGGATCTGGAAGGGGCCCAGGAAGCCTATCAGTCCATGCTGGAAAAGATGCAGTCCACCTCCGGAAGCGGGGATCCCCTCTCTTCGGCCTTCTCTGCCATCGGGGACGCCCTGTCCTCGGGCGACCTCGCATCAGCTCAGTCGGCCTGGACCTCCATGCAGACAGGACTCGAGTCCATACAGAGTGCCGGGGATAGCGGGGGGCCCCTGCAGAAAGACCTTGAGCAGCTGAGCTCCCTGATCAGCAGCGGGGACACGGAGTCGGCCTCCACGCTGCTTTCCCAGATGGAAAAGAGGCTGAGTGGCTCCACGGGCAGCGACTCCAGTTCTGGAAGCGGTCTTGGCGATGCCTTCGCCACGCTGGAGGATGCCCTGGCCTCGGGAGATACGGACAGCGCCCAGTCTGCCCTCAAGGATCTGGAGGACGAGCTCCGGAAGACCCCGCCCCCACCGCCCCAGGGCACCCAGCAGACCGGTACGGGGGTGAGCGGTCTGGAGGCCCTCATGCTTTCCAACTACTGGGCCGGCACCCAGAACGGCGCTGGCTCCCAGGCCTGACACAGAAGCCCCCGGGGTCTGATACCGGGGGCTTCTGTGGGGGGATGATCAGTCGGCTGCGTTCCCGTCCAGGGTGATGCCCCGAAGGGTGGAGCCGTAGCTGAAGATGACCGGCTCGGTACTGGTGTCGGTGGAGGGGCTCATCCAGAGGCTCAGGTAGTCGGCTCCGCCACTGCTGGTGCTGCCGCTGCCCACCAGCCAGTCCTTGTTGCCCGGGTGGGCCAGGACCCGGACATAGAGCGGGGTCGTGGAGCTGTTGGGCAGGGTGAAGGAGGGGGCCACATCGTAGCCCGTGCTGAACTTGCTGTTCTTGAAGGCGATGACGGGGTTGGAGGTGGCCAGGCGGCAGCTGTAGACGATGCCGTTGAGGGAGTCGGCGCCCAGAAGGCCGTACTGGGCCAGCTTGGTGTTGGAGGTGCCGACGATGACGCTGCTGAACCCACCGGAAGCTGTCCCCAGGCGCAGCCGGGCTCCCGTGTGGGTGGTGCTGTTGCTGTCGGTGACCGTGGAACCGGTGTTGAAGTAGGCGAATACCCGGCTGCTTCCCCCCACGGCCACGCCATAGCCGTACTTGTCGCCGGAGACATCCATGGTCGTGACGGAGGAATAGGCCACGGTGTCGTCCTGGGCGTAGCTGGTGGGCGAAGTGAGCACCCAGATGCGGCTGTCACTGCTGCTCCACTCGGTGACGTAGAGGTAGCCCGTGGAGGGATCCACGGCGATCTGCCCGAAGGTGCCGCTGGAGAGGCGGTCATCGTCATCGCTGCCCAACTGGAAGGTCCGGGCGTAGGAGGAGCCCAGGCTGCTGCCGTCGGTTCGGGAGCGGATGCTGTCCACCCGGCAGATCAGGCCATCCTCGTTCACCATCCACAGGCGGTTGTGGCTCCGGTCGATGCACATCCCCCCCCAGGCCATGTTGGAGAACTCGCTGAAGTAGTCCGAGGAGATGGTCTTGGTGGGGCTGGGCAGGGTCGTGAGGCTAGTGGTGGAGCCTGTATCGTACAGGGTCTCCATGTCGGACCACATGAGGACATTGAGATTGGTGGTGTCAAAGGCGTAAAGGGCGGTGTTCGAGGTGTCCGAGCTCTGGACGCAGGCCAGGTTCAGGGCCAAGCCGATGCCCAGCAGGGCCGAGAGGATCAGACGCAGGGGTTTCATCAGGGGCGCTCCGGGGATGGTCGGCTGCAGGGGGAACCGACCCGATCATACGTGAGGCTGGGGGGAAGTGGGTTCCCTTATCCTCCTCCCACCGCCCACTGTTGCAAAAGGCCCGGATGGATCCGGGCCTGGGGAAGTGGAAGTGCTGCTCTCTCTTTCACCGCGTCATGGTGCCGTCCCAGGTTTCGATCCGGGTGGGGATGGGCTTGCCGGTGAACCAGGTGCTGGTGACGTTCTTGCTCTCGGTGAAGAAGATGAAGCCGTCCCGGCCCATGCAGTGCAGATCCCCGAAGAAGGACTGCTTGTGGCCCGTGAACCCGAAGATCCCCAGGGGCACGGGGATGCCCACGTTCACGCCCACCATGCCGCCGTGGGTGTGGTCGGCGAACTGCCGGGCATAGTGCCCGCTCTCGGTGAAGATCACCGAGCCGTTGGCGAAGGGGCTCTGGTTCATGAGCTCCAGACCCTCCTCGAAGCCCTTGACCCGCTTGAAGCAGACCACGGGCCCGAAGATCTCGCTCCGCCCCACGCTCATGTCCTGGGTCACATGATCGAAGATCGTGGGCCCGAGGAAGAAGCCCCCCTCGCACCCGGGGGCGACCTGCGGATTCCGGCCGTCCAGCAGCAGCTGGGCGCCCTCCTCAATGCCCTTCTCGATCCACTTCGTCACGAAGGTCCTGTGCCCGGCGTTCACGACGGGGCCCAGATCCGTGTCCTTCTCCCAGGCCTTGCCCAGTTTGAGGTCCTTGGCCAGCTCCAGCACCCGGGCGATGAGCTCGTCGGCCACGGAGTCCTCGACCACCACCACCGGCAGGGCCATGCAGCGCTCCCCGGCGCACCCGAAGGAGGAGTTGATGATGCTCTGGGCCACCCGCTCGATCACAGCATCCTTGAGCACCAGGGCGTGGTTCTTGGCCTCGCAGAGGGCCTGGACCCGCTTGCCGTGGGCGGCGGCGGTGGAGTAGATGTGCAGGCCCACCTCAGTGGAGCCCACGAAGGAGACACCCTTGATGGCGGGGTGCTTGAGGAAGATCTCGGATTCGTTGCGGCTGCAGGTGACGATGTTGAGGACGCCCGCGGGGAGCCCCGCCTCCTGCCAGAGTTCCATGATGCGCATGGAGGTCTGGGGGACGAAGCTGGCCAGCTTGAGGACCATGCAGTTGCCGGTGGCGAGGCAGATGGGGGCCATCCAGCCCTGGGGGATCATGCCAGGGAAGTTCCAGGGGGCGATGCCCGCGAAGACGCCCATGGGCTCGTTGAAGCGGATGGTGTCATAGCCCTTGGAGACGCCCATGAGGCTCTCGCCCTTCATGATGTGGGGGGCGCCGCAGGCGAACTCGACCACCTCGATGACCTTGAGGATGTCGCCTTTGGACTCGTCCCACTTCTTGCCGTTCTCCCTGGCGCAGATCTCGGTGAGCTCGTCGAGGTGGGCATCCAGCAGGGCCTTCATCCTGAAGAGGACCTGGACGCGGGTGACGACGGGCGTGTCGCGCCAGGCGGGCCAGGCTTGGGCAGCGGCCTGGATGGCCTCCTCGACCTCCTCGGCGGTGCAGGTGGGGGCCATGGCGATGACGGCACCCGTGGAGGGGTTGTGGCAGGGCATGTACTTGGCGGTCTTGGAGTCCTTCCACTGGCCGCCGGCGAAGTAGCGGAGCTTCCTGGGGGCCTCACCGCTGACGGGGTCCGCGGCGTAGCTGGGGTCGGAGGTGAAGTAGCGCTGGTCAGTCATGGGAGTGCTTCTCCTTGAGTGGGAACAGGGATGTTGCCGCTGAGGGCTGTGAGCAGGGGTGGCAGGGCGCTGGTGTCTACGTCCCCGGCTAGGCCATCCCGATCTTCGAGGGCGTGAGGGTTCGGTAGTAGGATCCGCCCAGGTGCCTGGGATTGATGGCCTCGCGGACCTTGTACTGGTAGGCGAAGACCAGTGGCTGGGGCGCGTTGACATACATGTTGTCGTGCTGCTCCTGGGTGTAGTCGAAGCCGTCCGGGCGCCGGATGTCGGCGTTCCAGCGGCCCATGTCCAAGCCGAGGCCCTTGGAGAACATCCACCTCTGGGTCTCGTCGATGAACTCGCAGGTCCCCTTGATGGAGGCCTTGTCGTAGGCGTCGAAGTTCACGAAGAACTCCCAGCCCATGGCGCCGCCGCCGCCCAGGATGGAGAGGCTGCCCATGTCGGAGTCGCCGCCGGTGTCGGCGATGCTGGTGTGGGTCTTGGCCCACTTGTCCTTCAGCTCCGAGGCCTCCTCGATGACCGAGGTGGCGACGAAGACGTTGGGGGAGAGCCCGTAGTTGCCCTCGTACGAGCCGCAGAGGGTGTAGTTCAGGTTCTTGTGGCCCAGGCGGAGCAGGTAGAGCAGGACATAGTCCTGCAGGTCCTTCTCCATCATCATCCGGGACTTCCAGCCGCCGCAGAGCTCCAGGATCCGGTCCAGGGCCTTCTCCTTGTACTCGATATCCCGGGGGGTCATGCCCGCCAGGACAATCTGGATGTCCCGCTTCATGGACTCGTTTTCCCGCTTGAGCTCAGGGTCCTGAAGGAGTGTCTCGAGGTCCGCCAGCTGGCCGTTGGGGTCCGTCAGGATGCGCAGCATGGCGGCCTTGATGTCGCGGCCGAACATGTTGAACTGGCGGTGTCCCAAGTAGCAGATCTCGGCCTCGTGCAGGAGGGCTGCGCCCTTGGCCCAGGCCTCCCAGGTGGGGTAGCACAGGGTGTAGCTCTTGAAGTTGTCCGGCAGGTCGGCCATGTAGGCCGGGGTCGTGCCGCGGGTGGGGAGGGTGGCGGGGCCGGGCCAGGGGTGGAGCCGGATGGCGACCTTGGTGCAGACGCCCATGGTGCCCGTGGTGCCCTGGAAGCCGCGGAGGATGCCGCGGGTGCTGGGGCCGGGCCCCTCGCCGTTGAACCAGCCGGCTCCGGCGCCCAGGGATCCGGTGCGCAGGACCTCGCCATCGGGCAGGACCCACTCGGCGCCGAGCATGTTCTCACCAGCGACCCCCATGAAGACGGAGGTGGGGCCGAAGCCCACCCATCCTGCGGTGCTGGCCACGACGGAGCTGCTGCAGCCCACGCCGGGGATGTTGCAGTTGAGGCCCACCTTCATGGCCTCCACCTGCACCACCGCGCCGATGGCATAAGGCTCCACCACCGCAATCATGTTCTTCTCGTCGATCTCGACCCCCCCCATCCGTCGCATGTCGAGCTGGACGGCGTAGTCGGACCCGATGAAGCCCATGGCCGCCCAGAAGGTCGTGGAGGGTTTGAACTGGATCTTGTACTGGTTGCAGAGCTTGACGAGCTTCTGGACCTCCTCGGTGGTGCCCGGCATGATCACGGCCTGGGGCAGGGGGGTCTTGTGGTCGAAGGGCCCGTAGTGGGCCGAGGACTGGGAGGTGATGCAGCGGTAGCTCTCCAGGACGCCCTTGTCCTGGGAGATGTTGCGCTTGCCCACCACATCTTCGAATGCCTGGTAGATTTCAGGTGCCAAAGTCATGGTTCACCTCAGAGAGCCATCTGGACGAGTTCAAGGATGTCGAGGACCTGGATGCTCTTCCCGTGCTCGTCTTTGGCACCGGAGAAGTTGGACTCACACCAGGGGCAGGCAGTCACCAGGGCTTCGGCCCCGGTCAGGTTGGCCTCGGTGATGCGCTCGCTGGCGGTCCAGGCGGAGTACTCGGGAAGAGTCTGGCTGCACCCGCCGCCGGCGCCGCAGCACCAGGCATACTCGCGGATGCGGTCCATCTCCACCAGGCGGACGCCGGGGATGGCCGAGAGGACGTTCCGGGGGGCGGCGTAGATGCCGAAGCCTCCATGGTTCCGGGGGCGCTTGGGCGTCCAGGTGTGGACCTGGTTCATGATCTTCTTCTCGTCGCCTTCCCAGGCTACGTAGGGCTCGCCGAGGCGCCCGAGGTGGCAGGGGTCGTGGTAGGTGACGGTCTTGTTCACGGTCTTGGTGAACTTCAGCTTGCCAGCCTGGATCAGCTGGTCCAGGCACTCCACGGTGTGGAGGATCTCGACCTCGAGACCGAGCTTGGCGTACTGGCGCTTGAGGGCGTGGTAGCAGTCCGAGCAGGGGGTCACGATCTTCTTGACCCCGGCGGCCTTGAAGGCCTTGATGTTGGCCTCGGCGCGCTCGGTGAACTCCTGGCGGAAGCCCATCTGGAGGGCCCGGCCCCCGCAGCAGGAGTCGGCGGCACCCATGATGCCCACGTCCACGCCAGCGTCCTTGAGGACCTGGAGGGCGGTGCGGGCGACCTTCTGGAGCTGGGGCTCGTAGGCGTACTTGCAGCCGGGGTAGAAGGCTACTTCCGCCTTCTCCTTGAAGAGGTCCTTGACCTCGATCCCGGCGGCCCAGGCGAGGCGATCGGCCTTCTTCATCCCGGGGAGCATGGTCTGCTCCTGCTTCAGGGCTTCCATGATGGGGGCCTGGGTGGGAAGGGTGTGCCCCTTCTCGACGGCATCCACTTTGAGCTCGAGGTTGTGCTCCAGGGGCTCCAGGTTGTAGCGGCAGACCTTGCAGGTGACATCACAGGACCCGCAGGCCATGCAGTCGTGGACCAGCTCGGTGAGGGTCTCGGTGTAGTCGGCCTCGCCGTCCAGGAGGGTCTGGCCCAGCTGGAAGCGGCCCCGGGCCGAATAGGTCATGAAGTGGTTGTAGGCGATGCTGGGGCAGTTCTCGCCGAAGCGCTTGCTCTTGAGCTTGTCGAAGGGGACCCAGCGACAGGCGAGGCAGTTGCTGCAGCGCTCCTGCATGGGCCGGAAATCTTGCAGTGCCATCTCTTTCTCCTCTCGCTAGACCGTGAGCTTGCCGGGGTTCATGACGCCCTTCGGGTCGAAGATCCCCTTGATCTTCCGGAGGGTCATGGTGGATTGGGCGTCCTTGTTGAGCTGGAGGCGGGCCCAGATGCCGTGGGGCCGGGAGTAGTAGGCCCCCATGCCAGCGAAGGTCTCGCTGGCCTCCGTGAAGAGCTGCTTCATCCGGGCGCTCTCGCGGGGGCAGGCCGGGTCGTAGGGCAGGATGAACTCGCAGTGGCAGGCCACGCCCATGTTGATGGGCTGGAGGTAGATGCCGATGTCCTCCACCGGGTAGCCCGCGGCGATGGCCTGCTTCTGCATGGCCTCGATGAAGGCCGGGGTGCGGTCCAGGGTGGTGGTGAAGAAGATCTCCTGGAAGCCGCCCTTGAGGGTTTCCTTCCAGTAGGGGGCCCTGGAGGGGCGGAAGGCCCGCTCGCGCACGAGTTCGGCGCGGGCTCCGGGCACAGATGGGAGGCAGGGGAGGCCGCAGCGCTGGGCGATCTCGGCAATGTCCTGCTCCTGGGCCCGGACCCGATCCTCGGGGAGGAGCTCGCGGCCGACAACGTTCGCCACGGCAAGGTAGGGCGGCAGTTCAGACCTGAGGCTCCGGATCTCCTCTGGGCTCTCACCCAGCAGGCAGGCCAGGGCCCCGGCGTTCATCAGGAAGAGTCCGTCCGTGAAGCGGACCCGGAGGGTCTGGTAGGCGAACTCGATCACGGCTCCGGGCTCGGCGGCGGGGACCAGCCAGGTCCGCTCCACCTGGGGCAGGAGTTCGCAGCGCAGGGAGGCCCAGGTCACGATGCCCATGGTGCCCTGGGAGGCCGTCAGGAAGCGGTAGAAGTCGCACATGTTGGGGCCCGTGGGGCTGGTCTGCCACTTCTGGGCCGCCCACTGCTTCTCCAGGTCCCGGGGGCCGCCGCCGGCCTCGCCGGTGAACATGCGGTTCCCGTCTCCCCAGGTCACCTCCATGCAGCGCAGGGGATCGGTGTAGTTCCACTGGTGCAGGGCGTTGAGCCGGGGCTCCAGGTCCATGCAGCTCGTCACCACCGACTTGGTGGCGCGGGGCGCCAGGGGCATGGAGAGGGCCAGGCCCTCGGCGGCCAGGGCCTTGCTGAGTTCAGCATAGGTGACCCCAGGCTCCACCACGGCCATGCGGTGCTGACGATTGATGTTCAGGACCTTTTTCATGCCGCTGAGGTCCACGATCACGGACCCGGGCATCTCCGGTACGGTGTCGCCACGGTGGTGGGGGGCGCCGGAGCTGAGGGGGACGAGGGGTGTACCGGTCTCTCCGGCCCACTTCACCAGGGCTTCCACCCGCTCGGCCGACTCGACCCGGATGAGGGCGGCCGGAGGCATGGGGGGGCGGAAGCTCTGGTCCGAGGCCAGGGGCCCCAGGACAGCCGGGTCCGTGGAGACCGCGGCCTCCCCCAGGAGCCCGATCAGGGGTGTCAAGGTTGCGCTCACTTCGACCTCCTTCGGTATCAGGTACGGCACAGCTCCCGGGCTGGAGCGGCGCGGTTATCGAGGTTCGGGGCCCCTGGGGGCCAGGTGCAAAGGCTTGAACTGGATTATGGGGAGGGGAATGCCTAAAGTAATTGTATTGTTTAATCAAAGTTGATAATTTTTGCTTATCAATAAAGGAACCCCGCATGGACTTCCGTCAGTTCCGCTACTTCGCGACGGCTGCCGAAGAACTCCACTTTGCGCGCGCGGCGGAGCGTCTGGGGATCGCCCAGCCCGCCCTGAGTCAGCAGATCAAGGCACTCGAGGATCAGCTCGGGGTCCGTCTCTTCAGCCGGATCCGCAAGCGGGTGGCGCTGACCGAGGCCGGTGGGGCCTTTCTGGTGGAGGTGCGCAGCACGCTTGCCACGGCTGACCGTGCTGTGCGTCTGGCCCAGGAGATCGCCCGAGGGGAGGCCGGGAAGATCGAGATAGGCTTTGTGGGCAGCGTGATGTACCAGCCTGACTTCCCCCACCTGCTCAAGACCTACCAGACAGACCGGCCTGGGGTCGAGATCCAGCTCCACGAAATGGCCCTTCTGCCCCAGATCGCCGGGCTGGTCGACATGAGCCTCGATCTGGCCATCGTCCGGAATCCCCTTCCCCGGGAGCTCCCTGAGGAACTCGAAGCCTTCGTTCTCAGCAGTCAGCGGCTGGTGGCGGTGCTGCCCGGAGACCATCCCCTGGCCGGGGAGAAGAGCCTCTCCCTCCCCCAGCTGGCGGGTGACAGCTTCCTGACCTATGTGGATCCCGGCGGGGTTGGACTGGGGCACGCCCAGGTCCAGCTCTGCCGGGATGCCGGCTTCGAGCCCAGGATCCACCTGCGCCTGAACGAGACCGGGACTCTGGTATGCCTGGTGGCCGCCGGGCATGGGGTCAGCATCCTGCCGGAGTCCGTGGCCCATCTCCGGATGCCTGAGGTCTGCTACCTGCCTTTCCGGGACATGGAGCCCCGCTCGGAGCTGGTGGTGATCGCCCGGCGCTTCGAAGCGTCCAGGGCTGTCAGGGAACTCCTGGGGCGGATGCGCCAAGAGCTGGCCCCCCAGCACGCAAGGCGCTGAGATAGAAAGGCCGGACCCCATGGGATCCGGCCTTTCCATGTCTTCGTGGATGAGGGCTGTGCGGCTCCGCCGCGGGAGGAGCGGGGGCCCGGGGGGACGCAGAGGGCGCCGCAGGCGACCGGGCGGTGCGCAGCGGACTGGCGGGGCGACGAGTGCGGCTCCGCCGCGGGAGGAGCGGGGGCCCGGGGGGACGCAGAGGGCGCCGCAGGCGACCGGGCGGTCCCCCCGGACTAGCGCTGTCCCGGAGCCTCGCCCTCAGGCCCCTCCATGTCGCAGGGGGGGGGAGGGGGAGGCATCATGCCTGGCTGCATCCTGGGGCCCCCGGGGCCGCCGTGGGGTCCATGTCCCTCGGGGCCGTCGGGGCCGGGCCGACCCTGTTCGCACTTGCCGGGGCCTTCGGATCGGAGCTTGGCGAGCTTGGCCTTCTGCTCGGCGGTGAGGACTGCCAGGCAGTCCTGGAGGAGAACCCGGTCACCCACCATCTCGTCGGTGCGGAGCTTGGCGGCTTTCTCTGCCAGGGCGCGGAACTGCTCGTTGCTGACGGCAGGGTCCTCCATGGCCTTCATGACCGCCTCCATGGCCTTGCGGCCCTCCTTGTGGGCGGCCTCCTCGGTCTTTGCCCTGGCCTCCAGCTTTTGCTTGATGGCCTCCACCTGCTTCTCACTCAGTTCCAGCGGGCGAGCCATGTCGAGCAGGGGGAAGGGGTGCTGTCCAGGCGTCCGGGGAGCGGGACGGCCCTCCTCGGAGCGCTTTCCGCGGGTCGGCTGGGCACCC
The DNA here is from genome assembly GCF_963677305.1 of uncultured Holophaga sp. Classification (GTDB taxonomy): domain Bacteria; phylum Acidobacteriota; class Holophagae; order Holophagales; family Holophagaceae; genus Holophaga. Next base: position 160,307 of record NZ_OY781925.1, on the reverse strand, counting down.
GCCGGGAGGGTGACGAGAAGCGTGGACATGATCGCAGCAGTAAAGAGATACTTGTTAAAAGACATCATTGATCTCCATCCCGGGATCCGGGCCGACTTCGAATATGAGAGCCTCTCAGCTCTGGAGCCACCTCGCACTGCCAGACGCGGAATGCAGAGTTCCAGCGGGGGGTGCCGGGGGGTGAACGGGGCCTTTGGACAGGATCGGGGGCTTCCCGCTAAGCTCCCTTGGATATCCGAAAGGCCCGACGTGAACCCTCTTCAGTCTGCCGTCCACCGGTCCACGCCTGCGTTCCTGCTGGCCGGGACCCACTCCGGCTGCGGCAAGAGCACGCTGACCGCCGGCCTCCTCCGGGCCTTCCGGAACCGGGGGCAGGGGGTGGCGCCCTTCAAGACCGGCCCCGATTACCTGGATCCCCAGCTCCATGCGGTGGCCGCCGGTCGCCCCAGCTGGAACCTGGACGGCTGGTTCATGGATGATGAGGCCCTGCGGGAGGCCTATGCCCTGGGGGCCAGGGGTGCCGACCTGGGGCTGGTGGAAGGGGTCATGGGTCTCTTTGACGGCGCTGATCCCGTCAGCTTCCAGGGTTCAGCGGCAGATCTCGCCTGCCGTCTTGGGTTGCCTGTGGTGCTGGTGGTGGACGGCTCCGGTGCCGGGGGAAGCGTGGCGGCCACGGTCCTGGGGCACCGCAGGCTCATGCCCGGCCTCGATCTGGCCGGAGTCATTCTCAACCGCCTCTCGGGGGAGGGCCACTTCCGCCTTCAGGAGCGGGCCATCCAGGCCCATACCGATGTGCCGGTCCTGGGCTACGCGGGCAGGTCGAAGACCTGGAGGCTGCCAGAGCGACATCTGGGGATCCATCGCCCCCATGAGGTGGAGGGCCTGGAGGGGGCCCTGGATGCCCTGGCCTCTGAACTCTCCCGGACCCTGGACCTGGACTGTCTGCTCAAACAGGCCCGGGTTCCGGGGGCCCTGCCCGTCCTCGGGGCTCCCGGGCCCGGCTCCCTTCCCGTGGCCCTGGCCCGGGACGAGGCCTTCTGCTTCACCTATGCCGATACCCTGGATCGCCTGGAGCGTCTGGGGGTCCGCTGGGTCCCCTTCAGCCCCCTGCGGGAGCGGCTCCCCGAGGGCGTGGCGGGGCTCTACCTCCCCGGTGGGTACCCCGAGCTGCACGCTGCCGAGCTCGCTGGCAACGGGGCCTTCCTGGCGGACCTGCGGGAGGCCCAGGCCAGGCAGCTGCCCATCTTCGCGGAGTGCGGAGGCTACATGGTGCTGAGCGATGCCCTGTTGGACATGGAGGGCAGGGCCCACCCCATGGCGGGCGTCATCCCCGGGCGCACCCGCATGGCCGGTCGTCTGCAGTCCTTCGGTTACAAGCGGCTGAGGGCCCAGCGGGACACCCTCCTCTGCCCTGCCGGGGCCGAGGGCAAGGCCCACGAGTTCCACCACTCCATCTGGGAGGGGGAGCTGAGCTCCCCGGCCTGGCACATGGAGAACCTGGCCGGGGTGGGGGGCTTTGAGGGCTTTGCCTGTGGCAACCTCCTGGCGGGGTACGCCCATCTGCACTTCGGTGGTCAGCCCCACTGGGCCCGGGCCTGGGTGGCCCGGATGGCAGCCTGGTTGGCGGGGCAGCCCGCCTGAAGCACTGCCAGGGGCCCCAATGCCAGGGCTCGCCGCTGTCCAGTGCGGGCCTACACTTAGAAAAACAGGTGGACCTTGGCCATTCTCGAGTTGGATATCCGCACCATGATCGGAGTCCTCGCACTGGGGAATGTCCTCTCGCTGATTCTGTTCCTGACTTACCGCTCCTGGGATCCGGACGCCTGGCGCAGCCGGGTGCTCATCGCCGCCAAGTCCGGCCAGATTGTGGGTTGGGTCCTCATGGGGTGCCGCAGTGTCATCCCGGACCTGGCTTCCATATACCTAGGCAACATCATCATCTACCAGGGCTTTGCCCTGGAGGCCCTGGTGCTGACCTCCTTCAGCCCCCGCCCAAGGCTCTGGGAGCGCGCCTGCCTGACTGTGAGTCTGGGGGGGGGCCTGGTCTTCTGTCTTTTCGCCAGGGCACCCCATGACCGGGTGATGCTCGCCTCGGGGGTGGTATGTCTCATCTTCCTACTGGAGGCCGGCGCTCTCCTCTCGACTCCGGGTCGCCGTCCCCCCGAACGGGTGATGGGGGTTTTCAACGGGCTCCTGGGCGGCCTCATGGGGTACAGAGCCCTGGTTGCGGCCCTCGGCCCCGGGGACTTCTCCCTGCTGAGCCGGAACGGGGTCCAGAGTGCCTCCTTCCTCCTCTTCATCCTGGCGATGATGGTCAATGGGACCGGGGCCATGATCCTCATGCTGGAGGAGGGGACCCGGCGGCTGAGGCAGAGCCAGGTCAAGTTCGCCACCATCTTCCGCTCAGCACCCTGTGCCATCCTGCTGACCGATTTGCGGGACGGGAAGATCCAGGATGTGAATGCCCACTTTGCCATGATCACCGGCTATGTCCCCCAGGAGGCGATCGGGCGGACTACGCTGGAGCTGGGGCTCTTTCCCGATGAAGGAAGCCGGAGGCGGTACCTCCAGGCCCTGGGACAGTCAGGGGCGGTCCAGGGTTTTGAGCTGGTTTTCGGGCGCAAGGGCGGCGAGCTCAGCACGGGTATCCTCTCCGGAGAGCTCGTGGACCTCGGCGGAGAGGCGGTGATCGTCTCCTGTGTGGTGGACATCACCGAACGGAAACGGCTGGAGACGGAGCGCGACGGGATCATCCGGGAACTCCAGGCGGCCCTCTCCGAGGTGAAGGTGCTGAGCGGGCTGTTGCCCATCTGCGCCTCCTGCAAAAAGATCCGCGATGACCAGGGCTACTGGAACCAGATTGAGGGCTATCTGATGGAGCACGCAGGCGCTGCTTTCACCCATGGGCTCTGCCCGGACTGTGTCAGGCACTACTTCCCGGACTACCGGCAGGAGGAGCCTCCCCCTGGATGAGCCTGTCCCCTGGGTTCCTCCTCCAGGTTGTTCCCGAGGAGTTTCTGGATGCCCACCTTTAGGACATCCAGCTCGAAGGCCGCATGCTCCAGGCGAGTGGCAACCCAGGCGTCCGGGTGCTTTTCCAGGAGGGCCCGTTGGGGGGCGCAGAGGCCCAGGCAGGTGTCCCCCTCGGGGGGGGTGCCCCGCAGTGTGGTGGCCAGGGCCCGGAGAATTTGTCCAGCGCAGGATCCGCATGGGGCCATGCCGGCTTCGGCGGGGAAGGCTTCGCGGCGTTCCAGGCGGACCATCATGGAGTTGAGGATGTGGGTGAGGCGCAGGGAGGTCTGGGCCAGGGCGGCAGCGGGGCCCAGGGCATCCCGGTGCCCTCCGGGGTCCTGGCCGAGGCGCCGGATGCAGGCGAAGAGCTGGGCCAGGGCGACCTCGTTGGCCAGCTTCGCCCGGAGGAGCTCGCGGGGGACATCACCCCCGCCCGTCTGCAGGGTGTTCAGAAGGGGTTCCATGTAGGCGGCCTGGGTCTCCAGGGTCCTGGCCAGGTGGGGCCGGAAGCGCTGTTCCTCCCAGACGGGCCAGAGGGTCAGGGCCGCCAGGACCGCCAACAGACTGCCTCCGGCACAGCAGGCCAGGCGCTCCAGGGTCAGGTGGAGGCTCACCGGCCCCAGGGCCTCGAACTGGAGGACGACCAGGACGGTCAGCAGGAAGATGCCAAACCCATAGTGGCGCTTCACGTAGTGGGTGAAGGCCGCCACCAGGAGGGCGGAGAGCACCAGGAGGCCCACCTGGGGGAGATGGATCCAGAGGAGCAGGCTGGCAGCCAGTCCGCCCAGCAGGGTGCCCAGGGTCCGGTGGAAGGCCCGGGCGAGGGTGGAGCCGTAGTCTGGCTGCAGCACTACCAAGGTGCTGAAGGGGATCCAGAAACCATGGGGGATCCGGAGGATCTGGTACACCGCAGTCCCGAGCAGCATGGCCACCGCCAGGCGCCGGCTGTAGCGCAGCAGGTCATGCCCCATGGCGTCCAGGTTGAAGAGCCGCCCGAAGGGGGAGGGGGCCGGAGCTTCCAGTTCCTCCAGGGATCGGAGGGGCATCGGGGGTGCATCGGCCTGGCCGTTGGCCTGGAGCAGGGTCCTGGGTAGTTCGGAGAGGGCCCGGTCCAGGGCATCCAGGAGTTCCCGGGCATGGGCCCGGCGCTCTGGATCCGCCCCGGATGCCGCCATCCGGGTCCGGAGCACCCCCATGGCCTGCTGCAGTCCCGCAGCCTCCACCGCCACTCGACGGGTCGGAGCTCCCCGGCGGGTGACCAGGGCCTCCGCCACCACCTCGGAGGTGAGGCACAGCCCCAGGGCAAGGTTCCGGAAGGCCTCTTCACGGTGGGCATCCCGGGGCAGGGTCCCCAGAAGCTGGTCCAGGGAGGCCATCAGGGTCGCCAGGGCGCCGGCCTCCCGGTTGAGGAGGGTGAACCAGGTCATCCCCGGATGGGGATCCAGAACACCCTGGGCATGGGCCGCTGCCTGATCCAGGGCCAGCTCCCGGCCCACAAGCTCCTGGTGGCGGGTGTCGGACGGCAGCCCTGTCCCCTTGGCAAGGGCTGAGGCAAAGGCGCCCAGGGCCTTCCAGGTCTCCGACACCCCGGCCCGCAGGGGATGCTGGGGGGAGATGGGCCAAGCCGCTACGAGGAGTGCGATGCCCCAGAGACTCCCCAGGAGCGAGGTCCCCATGAGAAGCCCCAGGGTGCGGGCGGGCAGGGGGTGGAAGCCTGAGAGGGCTGTGAAGTAGAGCAGCACCGCCGGGGTGGCCATCCCTGCGCCGTATTCGGGACTCAAGTGGCGGAGGAAGCCGGTGGCCATGGCCATGAAGACCGCTCCGGCCAGGGCGGCTGCGAGGTGGTGTGTCGCCAGCCCGCCCAGCCCCACAGCCAAGGCCATGATGAGGGCCTGGAGCGCCAGGAGGCGCAGACGGTGCCCATAGGAACCCTTGGCGTCGAGCATGGTCAGGCTGTGGGCGGAAAAGCAGGCCACGATGCCCTGGAGCGGCTGCAGGTGACCGGTCACCACCAGGGCCAGGGGGGCGACGAAGGAGAGGGCCGCACGGGTGGCCGCACCCGCCCGCTCCTGCAGGAGCAGGCGCTGGGCGGGACCTGGCATGGGGAACATGAGTAGCTGCCTTTCCGGCCCGCCCAAGGGGAGAGCGGGTGCCTCTCCATTGTGTTGATAGCCGGCCTTGACCGGTTCCACTTTTCCCTGGCATTTGTGACGGACGTGCTAGTATGACCAGGACAATTCAGCACACGGTGTTCGGGAAGCCGGTTTGAGTCCGGCGCTGCCCCGCAACGGTGAGCGACGCACCCTTCCAGGGTGTGCGGCCAGAAGCCAGGGTCACTGGGAAACCGGGAAGACCCTGGAGGATCGCAAGATCCGGCCCTATCGCAAGTCCGGAGACCGGCCCTGTGCTTCCAACCCCTGCCGAGGGAGCAGGCGGTGCCAGGGGCCAAAGGGTCCCTCGTCCCCCGACCCCGGCCCACCCGCCTGGAGGCTCGCGTGGGTTCCGAAAACACAGCGCATCCGGTCCACCCCAACCTTCCCGTGCAGATCCGTCTGGAAGGCCGTACCTGTACCGTGGTGGGCGGGGGGAGGGTAGCCGTGCGGAAGGCGGCCAAGCTCCTCGCGGCCGGTGCTCGGGTCCGGGTCATCGCTCCTGCGCTGGAGGGAGAGGGTTGGGACGGCCTGGTGATGGAGCACCTGGCCCGGCCCTACGGGGGGCCCGCCGATCTGGAGGGATTCCTGGTCGTGGCCGCCACCAGCGACTCGGAGGCCAATGGCAGGATCGCCCGGGAGGCCCGGGCCAAGGGGGCCCTGGTCCTGAGGGCCGACGCCCCCGAGGACTCCGACATCAGCTTTCCTGCCACCCTGCGGCGGGGGGCCCTTTCGGTCTCCATTGCCACGGAGGGCCGCTGCCCCGCCCTGGCCGCCCGGCTGAGGCGGGAGGCCGAGGTCCATTACGACCGCCACTTCGAGATCTTCCTGGACCTGGTGGCGGAGCTCCGGGCGTTGCCCCGGTTCCGGGATCTGCCGGGCCGGGAGCGGGAGCGCATCCTCACGGAGATCGCCGAGTCGGACCTGCTGGCCCGCCTGGGCTGGGAGAGCACTGGGGAGGTGAGGGAGGCCATGTTCCGGATCCTGGATGGCCTGGATCACCCCCTCTCGGAGGGGACGGTGACCCTGGTGGGGGCAGGTCCCGGGGATCCCGGCCTCCTGACCCTCAAGGCCGCTGAGGCTCTGAGGGCCGCCGAGATCGTGCTGCACGACGCCCTGGCCAACCCGGCGCTGCTGGACTTGCACGCACCGCAGGCCGAGCGCATCGATGTGGGCAAGCACAAGGGGGACTGCGTGATGACGCAGACTCAGATCAATGAACTCCTGGTCCGGCTGGGCCGGGAGGGCAAGCGCATCGTCCGCCTCAAGGGCGGCGACCCCTACCTCTTCGGCCGGGGGGGCGAAGAGGCCCGGGCACTGTCGGAGGCTGGCGTTGGCTTCACGACCGTGCCCGGGGTGAGCAGTCTGAGCGCCGTGCCCGCCTCGGCGGGGATCCCCGTCACCGACCGGGACTTCGGCAACTCCGTGGGGGCCTTCAGCCTCCACAAGCACCATGGCCAAGGGCCCTCGGAAGACGAGTGGCACCGCATGGCCCATGGGCCCGAGACCCTGGTGCTCTTCATGGGCAAGACCATGCTGGCCCTGGCCTGTGACCGGCTGGTGGCCCATGGGCGCCCGGCCGACACGCCGGCGGCCATGGTGGTCAACGGCACCCTGCGCACCCAGCAGGTCATCCAGGGCACCCTGGCGACCCTGGCGGAGCAGGTGGCTCGCGAGAAGCTGAACGGGCCTGGCCTCATCGTGGTGGGGCAGGTGGTGGGCCTGCGGCAGGTGCTGCAGGGCTCCGGGGAGGGTGCATGAATCCGCTGATCCACAACCTGATGGCCAACCCCATGAGCGGGGAGGACATCGAGCGGGCTTCCTTCGCCGCCATCGACCGCGAGGCTCCGGTCCACGGCCTTGATGCGGGGCAGTGGGGGGTGGCCCGGCGTATGGTCCACACCTGTGCGGACTTCTCGATCCTCCAGGATCTGGTCTTCCACGCCGGGGCCGTGGAGGCAGGCATCGCGGCCCTCAGGGGCGGCGCACCCATCTACACCGACGCCAACATGATCCGCTCTGGATTGAGCCAGGCGCGCCTGAAGGCCGTGTATCCCGATTACAGCCCCCAGGACATCCGCTGCCACGTGGCGGACCCCGAGGTGGCGGAGGAGGCCCGGCGCACCGGCCTGCCCCGCAGCCTCTTCGCCATCCGCAAGGCCAAGGACCGCCTCCATGGCGGCATCGTGGGCATCGGCAACGCCCCGGTGGCCTTGCTGGAGCTGAACCGCATGATCGTCGAGGAGGGGATCCGCCCCGCCCTGGTCATCGCCATGCCCGTGGGCTTCGTCCACGTGGTGGAGAGCAAGGACGAGGTTCTGAGTCTGGATGTGCCCGTTATCGCCCTCAAGGGCCGCCGCGGCGGTAGCCCCCTGGTGGTGGCCACGATTCACGCGCTGGCGGTGCAGGCGAAGGAGTTGAAGTGAAGACGCCCATCCTCATCGTGGCCTTCGGGACCATGTCTGCCGCGGCCCGCGCGGCCTACAGCGCTTTCGAGGCCGAGGTGCGGGCCGCCTTTCCCGACCGGGAGATCGGCTGGGCCTTCACCGCCAGGAGCCTGGTCGCCCGTCTCAAGGAGAAGGGCGAGCCCGCCCGGCTGCTTTCCGAGGCCTACGCGGACCTCAGGGCCGCCGGTCACACCCGGGTGGCGCTCCTGAGCCTGCACCTGGTTCCGGGCGAGCAGCACCAGGGGATCTTGGACGAGGATCGCAAAGGCCTGGCGGTGGCCATCGCGGGTCCCCTCCTGGCCACGACCCAGGATATCGAAGAGGTGGCTGCCGATCTGGCCGAAGGGCTGCCCCAGGACCGCCCCGTGCTGGTGGTGGCCCACGGACACGCCCATGAAGCCCGCTACAACGCTGAGCTGAAGGCCCTGGCCGAGCGGCTCGGGCAGCTCCACCCCGATCTCCTCATGACCCGCCTGGAAGGGGACGAGGCCCCCGGGGCCCTGGAGGCCTTCATCACCCGGGCCCGGGCCGCCAGCAAGGTCCATGTGGAACCCTTCCTCTACGTCGCGGGGGATCACGTCCGCAACGACATCCTGGGGGACGAGGAGGACAGCCTCAAGTCCCGCCTGGCTGTCCCCGACTTCGCCTGTGCGCCGGCCCTAGGGGAGCGCTCCTGGGTCCGCCAGCACTTCATCGAGCAGTTGAGCCGAGTCCTGGAGCGCCCATGAGTCTGAAACCCGAGAAGGGACACTTCTACGCCGTCGGGGTGGGGCCCGGAGCGCCCGACCTCATCACCCTGCGCGCCGCCCGTCTCATCGAGGGGGCGGACGTGGTGGTGGCTCCCCGCAGCAACCGCAGCGAGGAGAGCCTGGCCCTCAGGATCGCCGCCGCCCACATCCATCAGCAGGAGATCCTGGAGCAGGTCTACCCCATGGTCCGGGACCAGGAGAAGACCCGGGCCGCCTGGGGCGAGGTGGCGGACTGGATCCTGCCCCGGTTGGGAGCGGGGAAGTCGGTGGTCCAGATCACCCTGGGGGATCCCCTCATCTACAGCACCTCCGCCTACCTCCTGGAGGCCCTGGCGGCCAAGCTGCCCGCCGAGCGGCTCCACATCGTGCCCGGCATCAGTGCCATGCAGGCCGCCGCCGCCAACTTCGATCTGCCCCTCACCCTCCAGGAAGACCGGCTCACCCTCATGCCCGCCACGGACCTGGAGGCAGTGAGCGAGGCCTTGGACCGATCCGAGACGGTGGCCCTCTACAAGGTGGGCTCGGGGTTGCCCGCGCTGCGGGAGCTGCTGCGGGAGAAGGGGCTGCTGGACTGTGCCCGCCTGGCCTATGCCGTGGAGCAGGAGGGTCGCCATCAGCTCTTCACTGATCTGGACCAGGTGGATGCCAGTCTGGGCTACATGAGCGCCGTGCTGGTCCACAAGGCCCGCAAGCCCTGGATCGCCTGATGCGAGGGGGCTTCAGCACCGGCGCCTGCGCCGCCGCCGCCGTCAAGGCCGCGGCGCGCACGGCGCTGGGGTTGGCCCCCCTGCAGGCCGAGGAACTGGTCTTTCCTGACGGTTCGCGGGAGTGCCTCTCCATCGCCTGGTCCAGAGCCTTGGACGGCGGGGCCGCCGCGGCGGTCCTCAAGGATGCCGGGGACGATCCGGACATCACCCATGGTGCTGAGGTGCAGGTGAGGCTGCTCTGGCGAAGCGATGATTCAATCCTATTCAAGGCCGGAGATGGGGTGGGCACAGTGACCCTCCCCGGTCTCCAGGTCCCGGCGGGGCAGCCCGCCATCAATCCGGGCCCCCGGCGCATGATGGAAGACGCCCTCCGCAGCCTTTCGCGGCAGGGTGCCGACCTCGAAGTCTCCATCCCGGGGGGGGTGGAGCTGGCGGCCCGGACATTCAATCCCCGGCTCGGGGTGCAGGGCGGGCTCTCCGTCCTGGGCACCTCAGGGCGGGTGCGTCCCTTCAGCCTGGAGGCCATCCGGGGCACCATCGCCTGTGCCCTGGACGTGGCCCGGGCCGCCGGGCACGGGCGGGTCGTGCTGGTGCCCGGTCACATCGGGGAGAAGGCGGCCCGGGGCTGTCTGGATCTGGGCCCTTCCGAGGTGGTGGAGGTCTCCAACGAGTGGGGCTTCGCCCTGGGCGCCGCCCGGGACAGGGGCTTCGGCTCCCTGCTCCTGGTTGGGCATCCGGGCAAGCTGGCCAAGCTCTGGCTGGGACACTGGGACACCCACAGCTCCCGCAGCCCCAGTCCCCTTCCGGAGGTGGCAGCCCTGGCCCAGCGGATCGGGGGCGGTTCCCTTTTCGGCATGCCGACCGTGGAGGGGATCTTCCAGTCCCTGGGACCGGAACAGCGGATCGGCTTGGCCCTGGCACTCGAAGAGCGCATCGCCGGGGCGGTGGGGCGGCAGACCGGGCTGCCCACAGAGGTGCGCCTCTGCACCATGGACGGCCATCTCTGGAGGGAGCCATGACACCGATGCTCATCGCAGGCTGCGGGCCAGGGGATCCGGCCCTCCTGACAGAGGCGACCTGCCGGGCGGCCCTGGAAGCCGAGGTGCTGGCGGGTTCGCCGCGCCTCCTGGCCCTTTTCCCGGAGGCCAAGGGCGAGCGGGTTCCGTACGAGGATGGGCTGGAGCCCTTTCTGCAGGCCCTGGAAGCGCGCAGGGATGGCCGCCCTATGACGGTTCTGGTGACCGGGGATCCCGGCATCGCCAGCCTGGCTGGCACCCTGCGTCGGCGTTTCGGTCGGGAGGCCTGCCGGGTGCTCCCCGGCATCAGCAGCATTCAGGTGGCCTTTGCCGAGGTGGGCCTGGACTGGATCGATGCCCGCATCCTGCGATGCCATGGCGAGGTTCCGGAGTGGGATCCCGCCTGGGCGGTCCATGCCGGTCCCTTCGCCCTCCTGGCCGGGGCTGAAGGCGCGGCGGACTTCGCGGCCAAGCTGGCGGCCCACCTGGGCCGGAAGGCCGTCTGGCGCTGTGAGCGCCTTGGGTTGCCGGAGCAGCGCATCACCCGCCTGGAGCCTGCGGCTCTGGCCAGGGAGGGCTGTGATCCCCTGAGCGTTCTGATCGTGGAAGGAGAAGAGGCATGAAGGTGTGGTTCGTCGGCGCGGGTCCCGGGGACCCCGAACTCATGACGGTGAAGGCTCAGCGGCTCCTGCAGGGAGCCAAGGTATGCGTCTATGCGGGGAGCCTGGTGAATCCCCAGGTGCTGGAGCATCTCCCGGCGGACTGCGAGCGCCACGACAGTGCGGCCATGAATCTGGAGCAGACCACGGCCGTCTGCGCCGATGCCCGGAAGCGGGGCATCGATGTGATCCGCCTGCACAGTGGCGACCCCAGCATCTACGGGGCCATCCGGGAGCAGATGGACGAGCTGGATGCCTTGGGCATCGAGTATTCCGTGGTGCCCGGCGTCAGCGCCTTCCAGGCCAGCGCCGCCGCCCTCTGTGCTGAATTGACGGTGCCCGAGCTGAGCCAGACCATCGTACTGAGCCGCACCAAGGGCCGCACCCCCATGCCCGAGTGGCAGGATCTGCCTCAGCTGGCGGCCCTCCGGGCCTCCCTCTGTCTTTACCTCTCCGCCCACAAGATCGCTGAGGTGGCCGCCGAGCTCATCCCCTTCTACGGGGCCGACTGCCCCGCGGCGGTGGTCCACAAAGCCTCATGGCCCGACGAGAAGGTCTACAAGGGGACCCTGGCCACCATCGGAGAGCTGACCGAGGGCGTGAACATGACGGCCCTCATCCTGGTGGGGCCCGCCCTGGCCCGGGGGCACGCCAAGTCGAAGCTCTACGACGCCACCTTCGCCCATGGATTCCGGAATGCCGACTGACCTGGCGCTCATCACGCTCTCTCGGGAGGGGCTCAAACTCTGCCGCCTCCTGGTGGAGCGGCTGGGACCCGCGGACCTCTATGTCCACCGGGATGTGCCCTGCGAGGGCGCGATCCCCTTCGAGCGGGTGGTGGTCCTGAGTTCGGAGCTCTTTCCCAGGTACCGGCGCCTGGTCTACGTCATGCCCTCGGGGGTGGTGGTGCGGGCCATCGCATCGTCGGTGCAGCACAAGCTCAAGGACCCCGCCGTAGTGGTCACCGATGTCATGGGCCGCTGGGCGGTGAGTCTTCTGAGCGGCCACGAGGGCGGCGCCAATGACCTGGCCCTGGCGGTCAGCCATGCCCTGGGGGCCGAGCCCGTCATCACCACCACCTCGGAGACGGTGAAGCGGCTCATCGTGGGGATGGGCTGCCGCCGGGGGACCCCGGTGGCCTCGCTCGAAGCCGCCTTCCGGGAGGGGCTGGCCCTCTGCGGGGGCGTGCCTGAGGAGGTGCGCTATCTGGCCAGTGTGGACCTCAAGGCCGACGAGGCAGGGCTCCTGGAGCTGGGGCAGCGCCTAGCCATCCCCCTGCGCTTCATCCCGGCGGAGGAGATCCGCAAGGCCCCCCTGGACCTGAATGAGACCGGGGCCGCCCGCAGACACCTGGACCTGCCTGCTGTGGCCGAGCCCGCGGCCCTCCTGGCAGGGAGCCGCACCCGACTGATCCTGCCCCGAACCGTGATCGGTGGCGTCACCGTGGCCGTGGCCCGGGAGGAGGAACCCGCATGACCGGAAAACTGAGTGTCGTGGGCATCGGCCCCGGAAGCATCCTGGACCGCACCCGCCGGGCCGAGCACGCCATCCTGGAGGCCAGCGTGGTGGCGGGCTACGACCTCTACCTGGACCACGTGAAGGATCTCCTGGAGGGCAAGGAGCAGATCGCCTCGGGGATGATGGCCGAAGTGGAGCGCTGCCGTGCGGCTCTCCAGGCGGCCCAGGGGGGCGCGAAGGTGGCCCTGGTCTCCAGTGGGGATGCCGGGATATACGGCATGGCGGGACTGGCCCTCGAGATGGCCCAGGCCGAGGGCTTTCAGGTGCCCATCGAGATCATCCCCGGCGTGAGCGCCGCCCAGTCTTCCGCCGCCCGCATGGGGGCCCCTCTGATGCTCGACTGGGCCTGCATCTCGCTGTCGGACCTGATGGTGGATTGGGACACCATCCGCCGCCGTATCGCCGCCGTGGCCGAGGCGGACATGGTGGTGGCCCTCTACAACCCCCGCAGCCAGCGCCGGGTGAAGCAGCTGGAGGAGACGGTGGAGATCATGCTGGGGCACCGCCCCGGATCCACCCCCGTGGGCATTGCCACCGCCGTGGGCTCTCCGGCAGAGCGGATCGTCCTCTCCACCCTGGACCGCCTGCTCCGTGAGGACGTGGGCATGCGGAGCCTGGTCATCATCGGCAACAAGGGCAGCCGTGTCAGCTCGGGCTGGTTCCTCACCCCCCGGGGGTACCAGCTGTGATCCTCCTTCTGGGCGGCACCTCCGAGACCGGGCCCCTGGCTCGGGTCCTGCGGCAGCGCGGGAGGGAGGTGCTGGTCTCCACCGCCACGGACGCTCCCCTGGAACTGCCTGAGGGGGTGCGCCGGCGCTGGGGTCGCCTGGATGCTGAGGGCCTGGTGGGGCTCTGCCGGCAGGAGGGGATCCGGGTCCTGGTGGACGCGGGTCACCCCTTCGCCGTGGAACTTCACGCCAGCGTCCGGGAGGCGGCCGATCTCACCGGGCTCCCCTTGCTGCGCTATGGACGGGCGGCCACCCCGGTGGACGCTCCATGGGTCCATTGGGCGGCTGATCATGAAAGCGCCGCCCGTCTGGCCTGTTCCTTCGGCAAGACCATCCTTCTCACCACCGGAAGCCGCCATCTGACCCCCTACGTCCAGGCGGCCGAGGCTGCTGAGGTCCAACTCTTCGCCCGGGTGCTGGATCACCCGGAGAGCCTCCGGAGCTGTGAGGCGGCTGGTCTGCACCCTTCTCGGATTCTTGCCCTGCGGGGTCCCTTCGATCTGACGACCCACCTCGCCCACCTCCACCAGACCGGCGCCGGGGTGCTGGTGAGCAAGGACAGTGGTGAGGCCGGCGGGGTGGGCCTCAAGCTGGAGGCCTCCCGTCAGGCGGCTGCCGAGCTGGTCCTGGTGCGCCGCCCCCCTGAATCGGGAGAGTCCCTGGATCTCGGGACCTTGTTGCAACGCCTCGATTGCGTGGGAAGGAGCTAGTCATGCACATCATGGAGGGGTACCTGCCTGTCGCCCACGCCGTGGGCTGGGGAATCGCCTCGGCGCCCTTTGTGGTCCTGGGTTTCCGGGCCATCCGGAAGCGGGCCGAGGAACGCCCGGAGCTGAAGATGGTGCTGGGCGTTTCGGCCGCCTTCACCTTCGTCCTCTCGGCCCTCAAGATGCCTTCCGTGACGGGGAGCTGCTCCCACCCCACCGGCTCCGGCCTGGGGGCGGTGCTCTTCGGTCCCCTGGTGATGGCCCCCATCGGGATCATCGTCCTCCTCTTCCAGGCCCTCCTCCTGGCCCATGGGGGGCTCACCACCCTGGGGGCCAATGTCTTCTCCATGGGCATCGTGGGGCCCTTCGTCTCCTATGGTCTCTTCAAGGGGGTGCAGCGGATCGGGCTCCCCATCTGGCTCGCGGTCTTCCTGGCTGCCTGCCTGGGCGACCTGGCCACCTACCTCACCACCTCCCTCCAGCTGGCCCTGGCCTTTCCGGCCGCCCATGGCGGCGTGCTGACTTCCTTTCTGAAGTTCGGCGGGATCTTCGCCTTCACCCAGATTCCCCTGGCCATCAGTGAGGGTTTCCTTACGGTGATCGTCTTCAACCTGCTGGCCAAGTACCATGCCCACACCTTCCAGGACATGGGGCTCCTGGGCAGGACCCGGAGGCTCTCATGAAGACCTGGCACTGGAATGCCCTGATGCTGGCCGTCGTGGTGCTGCTGGTCGCGGCGCCCCTCCGGATGGTGAAGTCCCACGGCGAGAGCTTCCGGGGTGCGGACGATCAGGCCCAGGAGGCCATCGCCGAGGTGGCTCCGGGATACCAGCCCTGGGCTCATCCCCTGATGGAACCCCCCAGCGGAGAGGTGGAGAACTTCCTCTTCGCCCTGCAGGCAGCCATCGGCGCCGGATTCCTCGGTTACTACTTCGGCTATCGGCGTGCTCTGGCCGCAGCAGAGCGGAAGCAGGCATGATCCTGGACGATCTGGCCTACGCCAACCGACTGAGGGGAGCCCACCCAGCGGAGAAGGCCGGACTGGCGGCGCTCTGCATGCTCGCCTCACTCCTGGCCCGGTGTCCCTGGGTGCCCCTCCTGGGGGTGGCCCTCTGCAGCTTCTGGGCCCTGGCCCTGGCCAGGATCCCCCTGCGGAGCTGGGCGAGGATCTGTGCGCTCCCCCTGGGCTTCCTGGTGCTGGGGGGATTCAGCCTGGCTTTGGAGTTCCGGGGGGGGCGGCTCACCCTGGACCCTGATGGGCTCCGGACGGCGCTCCGGGTCACGGCCCGCTCCCTGGGCTGCACCTCGGCCATGCTCCTCCTGGCGGCCACCACGCCCCTGACGGACCTGATCCAGCTGCTGAGGCTCCTGCGGACTCCCCCCCTCGTTCTCGAGATGCTCACCATCAGCTACCGGGCCCTCTTCATCCTCCTGGACACCTCGGGGCAGATGTACCGGGCCCAGGCCTCCCGGCTCGGCTACAGCAGCTTCCGGCTCTCCCTCCGCTCCCTGGGGCACTTGGTGAGCCAGCTCTTCAGCCGGGCCCTGCTGCGGGCGGAACTGGCCTGGCGGGCCCTGCTCTCCCGGGGCTACGGGGAGAGCCTTTGTGTCTTGCCGCCCTCCTATCGCATCGCCCCCGGGAGGGCCACTGCTGCGGGAGTGCTGGGGGTGGCCCTCCTGGGGCTCGCGATTCTGCTCCCCGGGGGCCGCCCATGAAGGGAGCCCGACTTGAGACCCGCGCCCTCTCCTTCCACTATCCCGGGGGGCATGCTGCCCTGGAGGGGCTGGACCTGAGCTTTGCACCGGGTTCCCGCCATGTGGTGCTGGGTGCCAATGGGGCCGGTAAGTCCACCCTCTTCATGCTCCTCAATGGTGTGCTGCGGCCCACATCGGGAGAAGTGCTTCTGGACGGCGAGCCCCTGAGCTACAGCCGCTCCGGTCTGAAGCGGGTCCGCAGCCGCGTGGGGATCCTCTTCCAGGATCCGGATGCCCAGCTCATTTCGGCGGATCTGCGGGAGGATGTCTCCTTCGGCCCCATCAACCTGGGCCTGGACGTGGCGACGGTGAGGCGTCGGGTAGAGAAGGCCCTGGCGGACACCCATTTGGAGGCCCTGGCGGACCGCCCTGTCCATGCCCTCAGCTATGGGCAGAAGCGCCGGGCGGGCATCGCGGGGCTCCTGGCCATGGAACCCGACATCCTGATCCTGGACGAGCCCACCGCCGGGCTTGACCAGCGCTCCCAGGTCGAGTTCTTCCGTCTGCTGGATGATCTGCGGTCCGGAGGCATGACCGTGATCCTCTCCACCCACTCCATCGACTTGGCCTATGGGTGGGCGGACCAGGTCTCCGTCTTGGAGCATGGGCGCCTGGTGGCCTCTGGCGCCTCAGACGCCTTCACGGAAGTCTTCCCCACCCTCACCCGCTTCGGCTTCAGCCTGCCCAGGGTGATCGAACTCCAGCGGGCCCTGGCCTTGGCAGGCCTGCCCCTGGTAAGCGGGGTCAGGGATCATGGGAGTCTGCTGGAGGCCATCCGCCAGGCCGGGGGACTTCTCTGATGGGGACCTTGAGCTTGGTTTGGGGCTGATCCATGATTGGAATATGATCCACCCCTTGCTTCCCCGCTTCGCTCTCCCCCTGGTCCTCCTGGGCCTTGGTGCCTGTGGCTCCAGGGGCGTCCCTTTCACCCTGGACAACCCGACGGACCAGGCGCTTTCGCTGACCTTGGATGGCAGGCCGATCCTGCTTGCCCCCCACTGCGGGAAAGACCTCGCCCTCAAGCCGGGGCGGCACACCCTGGAGGCTCCGGCCACCGGGTCCTTGGCCTTCATGGTCTTCAGCAAGACCAAGGGGGGGCTCATCAACCCCACCCTGAGTCCTTATGTGACCTTCAATGTGATCTACGCTACCAATCGCCAGACCGCCAAGGGCTTCCGTCCCATGGAATCGGGCATCGTGCTGGATGGTGTGCCCTTCCAGGGGCCCTTTCACCTGCACCAGGAGCTCCTGATCGACAAGGACTGGGTCTTTGGGGTCCATGAGAAGCTTCCCGATCAGATCCGGGTGGGGGCCGACCGGACGGGGAACATCCAGGGGAAGATATACACCCGGGAGGACTTCGTGGCTGAGATCGAGGCCCTCGCTGGGGAGCAAGGGCGCTTTGTCCGGGAGCGCAGGCCTGCGCCTCCGGTCCCCTTCATCGCCAGGGGTCCCCAGCTGCCTCCGCCTTCGGGACCGGCCGAGTGGAACGCCGCCCTGGCCCCTCTGCGAGGGCTTGCTGAACGCTACCTCAAGGCGGAGACCGCCTCGGAACAGGAGGCCATCCTCAAGGAGGAGTTCACGGCGGTCATGACCCTCACCCAATACGTGGCCAAGACGGCGCATACCCTGGGAGGGCCCGAGAACATCCGGCGGGATGCCGAGGAGAGGGCGCTCCTGGACTGCTTTGCCCACAGTGCCGTCCTGCTCTCCAAGTAGCTGTGCCCTGGGCGAAGGTGGCGTATGCTGAAGGAAGGCTTCAGAACATATCAGCCCATCAGGAGGCGATCGTGGCCCTCGACCCCCAGGAACTCATCCAGGCTGCGTTGGACCGCAAGGCCGACCACGCCGCCATTGCCCTGACCTCCCAGATCAGCTTCGTGCCTGAGTTCCGCAAGGCCTGTGAGCAGGACACCTGCCGGAGATACGGCAGCAACTGGATGTGCCCCCCGGGGGTGGGGGACTTCGAGACCCTCAAGGCCCAGGCCCTCAGCTTCGAGCAGGGGCTCTTCTTCCAGACTGTGCACCAGGTGGCCAGCTCCTTCGACCTGAAGGGCATGTTCGCCGCCAAGAAGATGCATGACCCCATCTTCCGGGAGATCCTGGCCTGGTTCAGGGCCCGACCGGACATGAAACGGCTTCTGCCCCTCAATGCCGGGGCCTGCGAGGTCTGTGAGCGCTGCACCTATCTGGACGAGCCCCGCACCCCCTGCCGCTTTCCCGAGTTGGCCTTCCCCTCGGTCGAGGCTTACGGCGTCGACGTCATCAACCTGGAGAAGGCCATCAACATCCCCTATTACAACGGGAAGAACACCGTCAGTTATGTTGGGATGATCCTCTTCGAGAGGCAGTAGGGTACTCCTCTTCGAAGACCCCGGCGTAGGCGCTGCGGAGTCCCTTGATTGCTTCGAGCAGCTGGCGCAGCTCCTCCTGGGGGAGTTGCTCGCCGGCCGCTTCCCTGATCCGCGAGACTCTGGGGGCGAGCTTGCGCAGCAGGGTGTGGCCGGAGGGTGTCAGGCTGACGATGTAGGAGCGTGCGTCAACGGGGTTCTTCTTGCGGCGGAGCAGGCCCCGGTCCTCCAGCTTCCAGATCAGCCGGACCGTGGCAGGCAGGTCCCGGTCCAGGAAGGAGACCAGATCGGTGGGGGTGCTGTCCCCGTTCCGCTTCAAACCGGCCAGCAGAGCCCACTGCACCGGGGTGAGGTCGAAGGGGGCCAGGCAGCGGGTCAGGGCGGCCGAGGAGGCGATGGCCGCCCGGTTGAGATGGAACTCGAAGGATTCGAAGATGTCGTAGCTGGGCATGACATCCTTGCCATAGGACTGGGAGACGGACCGGGAGACCGGACCCACCGGCTCCTGCGTCTCCACGTCGTCCATCACCTTGCGTCCGGTTGTCCATCGCTCGGCCATAACCATGCCTCCGGTCAGGGGCCCTGTGAAAGGGCGGGGTAAGGGATGCCTCCGGCCGGCAGGAGCGGCCCTCTGGCCGAAGTGTCCTGCACCCGGGGTTTGTTGAGGGCCTCCGCGTCAAAGGGCGTCGGCTGAGTCAGGTTCGTTGCGGAGGGACGGGAAGGTGGATCACTTAGGCCAGCCGTCTGCCTCCGCAGCGAGACCTTCCTTCCCTGGGGTCCCTGGGGACCGCAGGGAAGGGGCATGACTACTTCTTCCAGCGGATGACACCGCCGAGGAGGTTGGGATCCAGGTTCCAGACCATGTCGTAGGCCTTGGAGATCTCCTCGAACTCGAAGCGGTGGCTGATCAGGGGACGGATGTCCAGGGAGCCGTAGGCGATGAGGTTCAGGTAGACCCGGATGTCCTCGTCGCTGGTCCACACGTCAGAGTTGACATAGCGGGTGAGGGTGTCGCCCATGACCGGGGGCCACTCGCCCTTGATGGTCAGGTCGGCGCGCTTGAGGGCGAAGGGCTTGGAGTTGATGTAGCCGCCCAGGAGGGTGGCGCCCTTCATCATCAGGTTGGTGTCGTACTGGGGGGCATCGCCGCCGTGGACCTGGCTCATCATCATGACCCGGCCCCGCTCGCAGACCAGCTCGAAGGCCTGGTCCAGGGGCTTGCGGGCCCCGGTGGCCTCGAAGATCACGGGAATGCCGCCCCAGCCGAGGCCGGCGATGACCTTTTCCAGCTCGCCGGGCTGGGTCTTGGGGTTGATGGCATACTGCACGCCCATCTTGCGGGCATTGTCGAGGCGCTTGTCATCCAGGTCGGTGACGATGAGGGGCATGGCGCCGGCCAGGCGGGCAAGCTGGGCAGTGATGGCTCCCACCAGGCCCTGACCCATGACCAGGGCGGGCTCGCCCAACTGGATCTTGGTGCGGCGGATGGCATACATGCCGGTGTGGGCCAGGTTGAAGAAGGCGGCCTGCTGCATATCCACGCCCTGGGGGGCGGGGGTGCAGTTCTTGGCGTCCATCAGCAGGTACTGGGCATGCTGGCCGGTGGTGACGACAGGATCGCCGACCTTGAGGCCCTCGACCTCAGGACCCACCTCGATGACCCTGGCGGCCATGCTGTAGCCGATGGGCTGGGGCAGGGGCACGATGTGGTTGCCCATGAGGGCGTTCTCGGTGCCCATGCTGATGGTGCTGTACTCGGCCTCCAGGAGGACCTGGCCGGGGCCGGGCTTGGCCAGCTCCTTGGTCTTGAGGACGACCTTGCCGGGTTCGGCGACAGCGTACTGGGTGATCATGGCATATGCTCCTTATTCGCAGAAGGGAAAAGCCGGAACGGAAGGGGTTGCACCCCGACCGTTCCGGCTTTTGATCAGGCTTCCACCCGGGTGGCGGACTTGACTTCACCGGGCTTGTGCATGCCCAGGCCACCGATGGCACCGAGGATGCCCAGGACGACCATGATGGTGATGGGCACCTGGTAGCCATTGAAGTGGTGCAGGGCCCAGGCTCCGACCGTCACACCGGCGGTGCCGGCGAACATGCTGATGCCCTGAGCGGTGCCACAGAGGCGGCCCACGACCTGCTCAGGGTAGTTCTTGGCGAAGAAGGCCATGAGCACGGGGTTGATCATGGCCATGAAGAGGCCGGCCAGGACCAGGCAGGGCAGCAGGGCGCTGCCGCCGGTGACGCCGGGCAGCTTGATGGCGAAGGAGAAGATCGCGAAGAGGATGCAGGTCACGAAGATCGTGGGGCGGGCGCTGCCGCGGAAGATCTTTTCGGTGACGAAGGGGCTGATCGCAGCGCCGACCATCAGGGCGATGGACACCATGCCCATGTACTTGCCGGCCACTGCGGGGCCGCGGCCGAGGCCGATGCCGGGGATGGCGATGTAGCTGGGGACGATGTCGTTGAACTCCTGGAAGAACCAGCCCAGGGCCACCACGGCGATCATGGCGAACCAGGTGGACTTCTGGGACATGGACCAGGAGAAGAGGCTGTCGGTGTTGGCGCCGGCGATCGCGGGCTGTTCCATCACGGGGGCCTTGGGGCCGAAGGCGACCACCAGGGCCAGGATGAAGGCGATGATGCCGACGATGGAGACCCCGGCGAGCGCCATGAAGGGGCTGTGGAACATGCCGTTGAACATCGGGGCCAGGATGAAGCCGACCATGATGCCCACACCCATGGAGAGACCCTGGGCACCGGTCACGATGCCGCGCTCTTCAGGAACGAACCACTCGGCGGCCACCTTGCCGGCGGAGGCCATGATGGGACCACCGCCGATGGCAGCGATGGAGCGGAGGACGCCGAGGCCGACGATGCTCTTACCGAAGGCGGGGGTCAGGGCGGCACCCAGGACCATCAGGACCAGGCCACCAAGCCAGACCTTGGTGAAGCCCAGGCGATCCAGAAGCCAGCCACCGGCGATGGCGGCCAGGGCGCCGAAGAGGTTGAAGGTGCCCATGGTGGCGAACACCACCGGGCCAGGGCCCTGGGAGTGGAGGGTGGGGATGAACTCACCGATCAGGGGGGCGGGGCTGATGAGGGTGACGGCATTGGTCGCGGTGGCGAAGATGAGAGCCACCAGGATGAACCAGCGGAAGGCCGGTTTCTCGTTGGACATGGGGGTACTCCTAGTGTGGTGTGACGGGAGAGGGGTTCAGGAGGTCCGGAGCGGGGCAGGGCGCCCCGCTCCGAGATCCATCCGGATCACTTGAAGAAGAAGTCGACCTGCAGGCGGAAGAAGTTGTCCTTCTTGCCGGCGGCAACGGTGTAGGAGCCGCCGGGGTTGCTGCTGCCGGCGTTGATGTACTCCTGGATGTCATACCAGGCGGTGATCAGGACACAGTCCATGGGGGTGTAGTGGGCGCCGAGGCGCACGCCCTTCATGTTGGAGTAGTAGCGCACGTCGTTGTACATGATGGAGTTGGCCTCCAGCTTGTGGTAAGCGGCGTAGACGTCGAAGGTGTTGGGCACGAAGGGGATGGCGCCCTTGTACTGCAGCTTGGCGTAGATGCCCTTGTTGTCGGTGTCGTAGTCGCTCTTGATGTAGGCGGCCTCGAAGGACAGGTCCATGGGCAGGCGGGTGTCGAAGCCGTTCTCCCAGTAGCCGATGTAGGTCTTGTCGTAGAGCTTGCCGCCGAGCTGGTAGGCCACCTGGGGAGCCAGGCCGCGGTTGGACTGGTTCTTCTGGTAGCTGATCTTCACGTTGGTGTTGGACTTGGGCAGGACATTGATGATCGCCTCACCGGCGAAGTAGCCCATGGACTCGTAGGTGCCAGCGGGGACGAACTGGGTGTTCTGGCCACCGGTCAGGACGGCGCGGACCCGCTCGTGGGGGTTGAAGGCGACCTGGGCACCCTGGACGTAGAGGTAGTCACCGTGGGTGAGTCCGTAGCCGGGGAAGTAGGCGAACTGACCGGCCTTGATCTCGGTCTTGGCAGGGGCGAACTTGGCATCGACGTAGGCCTGCTCGAAGAAGTGGCTCCAGGCGCTCTGGTCGTTGGGGGTGGAGTAGCCGGTGCTCCCCACGGCGTTGGCGTCGCCGTTCTCACTCCAGGTCTCATCCTGGTGGTGGTACATCTTGTGGATCTCGCTGCAGGACTCGAAGGACATGTTGTCGTTGATCTTGAATCCGAGGTTCAGGATCCCGACGAAGCTGTTGTCCGTGGTGCTGGAGACATCCGTGTGGTCGTAACGGTTGCCCATGATGCCGAAGTAGTGGAAGCGATCGCCGAGGGAATCGCCGGCGGATGCGGCCGTTCCGGCTGCGAGCAGGGCGGTGAGGGCCAGGACTGCACTCTTCTTGGTCATGCTTTCTCCCTTCAGGAGGTTGGGGTTTAGGGGTATTGGGGTGAGCTGCAGGTATGCCGGGCGGACTCAGACAGGCTTCTGAATCAGCTCGATCAAATTGCCGGTGTTGTCCCGGATGAAGGAGACCTTGTCGCCCTGCATGGGGAATACATCCATCGCGATATCGACGTTCTTGGACTTCAGATCCGCCATCAGGGTGTCGAGGTCCTCGACGAGATAGGCCACGTGCTTGGTTCCGTGGGTACGGATGTCGAGGTTCGGAGTGCGGCGGTCCTCGGGGAGGGGGGCCGCGTCCTCCCGGTAGAAGAGCTCGATGCTCCAGTCCCCGAGCTCCATGAAGGCGATGCGGGCCAAGTGGGGGATGTCCATGTCCGACACCAGCTTGTAGCCGAACATGGTCTGGTACCAGGCGATGGACTCGTCCATATTGGCCACGCTGATTCCCTGGTGCAGTGGCTTAATGATTATTTTTTGTCCATTGTTATCAGACATGCAATCTCCCTCTGCGTGCCCATGACACGCCTTTGATTAGATATTTTTTTATTGGTTGGCCCTGACTCTCAGGGGTTGCTGCGTGCATATCGGCAGACGCCCCCATCTCCAGTTCAAGGACGGAGACTGGCTGGTGGCCGATATCTGAGGACCATGGATCCCACGGGATAGGGGATATGGGTTGGTTGTAGCTGATTCAGTATGGACGGTGCCGTAAAGGGGTCCAATGCGAATTTCCGATATGCGCAGGGTTTTTGAATGCTTTAGTTGATTAATGGATCATTTAAAAAAAATGGTAATGCTGTAAATGCTGCAAAATAAATTAAATAATAATATTTAGACCCGAAAAAACTAATAGCTGTGCCCCAGGCTATGCGTCGTGGATGGGGGGGGTCTCCTCGGTCCATGCCTAGAGCCTCATGGTCGGAAGCCCGGGGTGGTGCTCCAGGGAGACCGCAGAAAGGCCTTGTGCCAGCGATCACAGTGATCGAAGGTGGGACTTCTCGAGAAAAAAGTATCGATATATGATTCTCTCTGTAATCTCCCCGTTGGGAGGGCCCATGGCCTCCCCGTTATGTGAAAAAAACTGAATGCAACGGAGAACGCAAGATGCCTGGTTCGGCTATCGACAACTCGCTTGAAGCGAGGCAGTTCGCGCGGGTGCTCCAGATCCTGGCCGCCCACGGCAACGATCCCTCCCGCCTCGTCCCCATCCTGCAGGCGGTCCAGGAGGAATACCGCTACCTCCCCGAAGAGGTCATGACCTTTGTGGCGACGGCCCTGGGTGTGCCCCCAGCCAGAGTCTACGGCGTAGCGACCTTCTATGGGCACTTCGCCCTGGAGCCCAAGGGGAAGTACGTGGTCCGCGTCTGCGACGGCACGGCCTGTCATGTGAAGGGCAGCCAGAACCTGGTGGAGACCCTGCGGGGCGTGCTGCAACTCGCCGAAGGCAAGCACACCACCCCCGACATGCTTTTCACCCTGGAGACGGTGAGCTGTCTGGGGGCCTGCGGCCTGGCGCCCGCCGTGGTGGTGAATGACGAGGTCCATGGGCTCATGACGCCCGAGAGCACGGAGGCCCTGATCGGTCGGATCCGGCAGGAGGAGGGGCTGTGAGCGCTGTGGCTGTGGAGTTGAATCTCGAGAAGATCGGTGAGGTGTATGACAGGGCCGCTGCGCACTTCGCCCGGCGGGTGGTCATCTGTGCGGGCACCGGCTGTATGGCCGGCGGGGCCCTCAAGGTGTTCAGCGCCCTGGAGGAAGGGGCCGCAGAGCGGGGCATCAGCCTGGAGGTGAGCCTGGACTTCGAGGAGGGGGAGAAGAAGGATGCCCTGCTCACCAAGAGCGGCTGTCAGGGCTTCTGCCAGATGGGTCCCCTGATGTCCATCGAACCCGATGGCATCCTTTACTGCGGGGTGAGGCCCGAGGATGTGCCCGAGATCCTGGAGACCACCTTCCGGGGGGGGCAGCTGGTGGAGCGCCTGCTCTATCGTGTCCCCGCCACCGGGCAGGTCTGTACCGGCCATGGGGACATCCCCTTCTACACCCAGCAGAAACGGACGGTCCTGGCGGCCTGCGGCAGCATGGACCCCGAGGATGTGCGCGAGTACATCGCCAAGGGGGGTTATGCCGCCGTCCGCAAGGCCATCCTGGAGATGGACGCTGAAGGGGTCTGTCGCACCCTCCTGGACTCGGGACTCCGGGGGCGGGGGGGCGGCGGCTTCCCCACGGGCCGCAAATGGGATCTGACCCGGGTCCAACCCGAGGGCAAGAAGTATGTGGTCTGCAACGGTGATGAGGGGGATCCTGGGGCCTTCATGGACCGCTCGGTGATGGAAGGCAACCCTCACGCGGTGATCGAGGGCATGATGATCGCCGCTCGGGCCGTGGGCGCCGATGAGGGCTATGTCTATGTCCGGGCCGAGTATCCCCTGGCCGTGGCCCGCCTCCGGAAGGCCGTGGCCGCCGCGGAGGATATCGGAGTCCTGGGTGAGCGGATCTTCGGCAGCACCTTCAGCTTCAAGCTGCATGTGATGGAGGGGGCCGGGGCCTTCGTCTGTGGCGAAGAGACCGCCCTGCTGGCTTCCATCGAAGGCAAGCGCGGCATGCCCATGCCCAAGCCGCCCTTTCCCGCCCAGAGCGGACTCTGGGGTCGTCCCACCGTCATCAACAATGTGGAGACCCTGGCGTCGGTGCCTCTGATCCTGAAGCACGGTCCCGAGTGGTACCGCGCCATGGGGACGGAGAAGAGCCCCGGCACCAAGACCTTCGCCCTCACGGGCCACGTGGCCAACACCGGACTCATCGAAGTGCCCTTCGGGGCCACCCTCCGGCAGATTGTCTTCGACATCGGCGGGGGGGTCACCGGCAAGGACGGGCGGATCGACAACGGGGCCTTCAAGGCTGTCCAGATCGGGGGACCCTCCGGGGGCTGTCTCACGGAGGAGCACCTGGACCTCCCCATGGACTTCGACAGCCTCACCGGCATCGGCGCCATGGTGGGCTCAGGCGGTCTCGTCGTCATGAACCAGGGGACCTGCATGGTCCGCATCGCCAAGTTCTTCATGCAGTTCACCCAGAACGAGTCCTGCGGGAAGTGCGTGCCCTGTCGGGAGGGCACCAAACAGATGCTCCAGCTCCTGGATGACATCACCGAGGGGCGCGCCACAGAGGAGACCCTGCCCCTGCTGGAGCAGCTGGCCAGGAATGTGAAGCTCGGCTCCCTCTGCGGCCTGGGCAAGACGGCGCCCAATCCCGTACTTTCGACCCTCAAGCACTTCCGCGCCGAGTACGAGGCCCATGTCCAGCGCCGGGTCTGTCCCAGCCGGGAATGCAAGGCCCTGATGACTCCCGAGATCGATCGGACCCGCTGCGTAGGTTGCACGGTCTGCGCCCGCAAGTGCCCCGTGGGTGCCATCCAGGGGGAGCGCAAGGCCCCCCACCGCATCGACCCCTCCGCCTGCATCCGCTGCGGTGCCTGTGTCGAGGCCTGCAAGTTCAACGCGATCTCCGGCATCTGAGGACCCCATGACCACTGAGAAGACCTTGACCATCGATGGGATGACGGTCGCCATCCAGGACGAGAAGAACCTCCTGGAGGTGATCCGCAAGGCCCACATCGAGCTGCCCACCTTCTGCTATCACAGCGAGCTTTCAGTCTATGGCGCCTGCCGCCTCTGCATGGTGGAGGTGGAGGGGCGCGGCCTCGTGGCCTCCTGTTCCACGCCGCCCGAGCCCGGCCTGAAGCTCCGGACCCAGACCCCCCAGATCCGGGAACTCCGGAAGATGAACATCGAGCTGCTGCTGGCCAGCGGCAACCATGATTGCCCCACCTGCTCCAAGAGCGGCTCCTGCAAGCTCCAGAGCCTGGCAGAGCGCCTGGGGGTCACCAAGGTCCGCTTCAAGGCCCCCGTCCAGGAGCGGCCCCTGGACACCAGCTCCCCCAGCCTCCAGCGGGACCCCTCCAAGTGCATCCTCTGTGGCGACTGTGTGCGCTTCTGTGAGGAGATCCAGGGGATCGGGGCCATCGGCTTCACCCACCGGGGCTCGCAATCCATGGTGGCCCCTGCCTTCGGCAAGGGACTGGCCGAGGTGGACTGTGTGAACTGCGGCCAGTGTGCCGCCGTCTGTCCCGTGGGGGCCATCACGGTGAAGCCTGAGACTGAGTCGGTCTTTGCCGCACTGGGGGACCCCAGCAAGACCGTGATCGTCCAGGTGGCGCCCGCCGTCCGATCCGCCATCGGCGAGCTCTTCGGGGTGCCCAATGACACCTTCACCACCATGGGGCGCATCGTGGCCGCCCTGCGGCGACTGGGTTTCCGCAAGGTCTACGACACCTCCTTCACGGCCGATCTCACCATCTGGGAGGAGGCCACGGAGTTTCTGAGCCGCAAGGAGAAGGGCGGCAGGCTCCCACTCTTCACCAGCTGCTGCCCCGCCTGGGTGAAGCTGGTGGAGCACGACCTGCCGGAGATGCTGGACAACCTCTCCACCTGCCGCAGCCCCCAGGGCATGTTCGGCAGCCTGGCCAAGCAGATCCTGCCCGCAGAGCTGGGCATCCGCCGCGAGGACCTGGTGGTGGTCTCGGTGATGCCCTGCACCGCCAAGAAGTTCGAGGCCCGTCGCCCCGAACTGGCCGTGGACGGCCAGCCCGACACCGACTTCGTGATCACGACCCAGGAGCTGGCCCGGATGATCCAGGATGCCGGGATCCTCTTTCCAGAGCTCCCGGTGGAGAGCCTGGACATGCCCTTCGGCTTCAAGACCGGGGCCGGTGTCCTCTTCGCCAACTCCGGCGGAGTCACCGAGGCGGTGGTCCGCTACGTGGCCGGGCAGCTTGGCGAGGAGCATGCCGTGGTCCGGGAACTCCGCTCGGATGCCAGTCGGCGGGTCTTCGAGGCGGCCACCGGGGCCGGTCCTGTCCGGATGGCTGTGGTCCATGGCCTGGCCGAGGCACAGCGTCTGGTGAAGGAGATCCAGGCGGGCACCGTTGAGGTCGACTTCGTGGAGGTCATGGCCTGCCCCGGTGGTTGCGTCGGTGGTGCCGGCCAGCCTGTGGCCCACTCCGCCGCCGTCAGGCGGCAGCGCAGCAAGGCCATCCACCAGATCGATGCCGCCCTGGATCTGCACTGCCCCCAGGAGAACCATCACATCCAGGCCCTTTATGCGAAGCACCTGGGGGCCCCCAACAGCGGGGAGGCCCATCACCTGCTCCACACCCACTACCAGAGCCGACGCCGGATCCTGGGCGAGACCATCGCCTTGAGCCCCATCACAGGGATTCCGAGGATCCCCGTCAGTTTCTGCGTGGGAACCGCCTGCCACCTCCGGGGGGCCGAGGGGCTGCTGCGCAAGGTGCTCGCGAGCCTGGAGACCGAGGGGATCCGGGAGCACTTCGAGCTCAAGGCCTCCTTCTGCGCGGAATCCTGTGACCGGGGTCCCACGGTGACCGTGGCAGGCAACCGTATCCACCACGCCACGGAGGAGTCGGTCATGGAGTTCCTGAGGGCTGAGCTGGAGAGCCGTGGGCAGGATCATATGGAATCGTGATGGATTTCATGAAAATTGTTGCTCGACTCGTGATGTCCAACCCTTGAAACTGACAGTTCGGCCCCCGATCCAGCGGGGGCCGAAAGCTATATTCCCCTCAGGGGGGGTTCTGTCCCAGAATGGTTGCAAACTCGGGGGTATCTTTCATTGGATGCGCGGCAGCTGCGGTGCTTTCTCCATGTAGCAGGGCTCTTGAACTTCAGCAGGGCCGCTGAGCATATGGGCATGTCCCAGCCGGGGGTCAGCTATCAGGTGGCCTCTCTGGAACGCAGCCTGGAGCTCAAGCTCTTCACCCGCGGCGCCCGCTCGGTCACCCTCACCTCTGCTGGGCTCTACTTCTGCGAGCAGCTCCGCCGGATCACGGCGGCCTATCAGGGCATGGTCGATCATGTGCGATCCCTCTCTCCCGAGGGGGAGGAGCCCGGTACCGATGGAGAGGCCTTTCTGGACCTGCGCCAGCTGGAGTGCTTCCTGGCGGTGGTCCACCGACAGAACTTCACCAAGGCCGGTGAGGACATTTTCCTCACCCAGTCGGGCATCAGCTACCAGATCGCCTCCCTGGAAAAGTCCCTGGGCCGCAAGCTCTTCCACCGGGGCGCCCGCTCCCTGAGCCTCTCGGAGCCGGGAGAGGTCTTTGCCAGGCAGGCCCGGGAGCTGGTGGAGGATTACCATGCGGTCCTGAAGAAGGCCCAGGAGCTGAGCGCGCAGGTGGGGGGCGCCCTCTCCGTGGGCTTCCTGGGGGTTGTCTTCATGGACCTGGTGCCCCGGCTGCTGCGGGAGTTCGCAGCCGAGTGCCCCGGGGTGGAGGTCAAGCGGGTCCACGTCACCCTGGCCCACGCCTTCGATGCCATCCTCAACGGGGAGATCGACTGCACCTTCTCCATGCTCTTCAACCATGTGTGCCCGCCGGGGATCCTCACACACGTGATTCTCAAGGACAGGATGCTGGCGGCCATGTCGGCGGACCATCCCTTCGCCCACCGGAAGAAGCTCAAGCTTTCGGAGCTCAAGGGGCAGCCCCTCCTCAGCATCACGCCCCAGATCGCGGGGCCCGGGGTGGAGTGGCACCGCGCCCTCTGCGAGAAGCACGGCCTGGACTACGGCCTCACCCGCTTCGCCCCGGACTTCCCCACCATGTTCCTGGACATCAGCATGGGCTCGGGCATCGCCATCCAGCCCGGGCGCACCATCCAGGAATACGGCAACGCCAGTCACCGGGTGGTGGAACTGGAGGACGAGGGCATGGACATCGAGTTCGTAGTGGCCTGGAAGGAGGAGGGGGCCAATCCCCTGGTGCCCCTCTTCCTCCGGTGTTTTGACAGGCTCTGAGCGGCTCACATTCAAAAAGCTCCCGGCTCTGTCGGGGGATGTCTTTCCTGATCGTCGTTCTGGCTCAGCCCCAGTGGTGTGGACGGGGGCCAAAGCTGGAGACTCGGTTGGCCAGGAGGGTGACCTGGGCAAGGCCCGGAGTAACGCCCAGGCGGCTGGCATTCATCGGGAACCGTTTGGTACCCAAGACGAACTGGGCTCTGAGTTTCCTGTGCGCCTGGATCGCGAGTTCATCATTGCCTTTAGCGTGCAGCCATCCCGTTCATCCCCTTCGTCTTGGCTGAATAAAGTGCATTTCAAGCCTGGATGAAGGGGATGAACGGGATGGCCCTGCGCCGGGAGTAAAATGCAGAATCCGGGCTCAGACGAAGCGGATACTGGCCTCCCTGGGCAGTGCCAGCTTCTTCTCCACTTCAAGGGCCTTGATGATGCCCGGAGGTACAGGGCAGGCGGCGTGGAAGCAGTGCTGGATCCCCAGCTCCAGGCAGCGGGGGGTGCCCCGGCGGGAGGAGATCTCCTTCATGGGGTCCAAGGGACCCAATTCCTCGGCAATCTTCTGGATGGCCTTGCAGCCACTCTGGATGGTCACCAGGCAGAAGCGCCCGTCAGTCTGGACTTCGACGGTGGTGTGGAATCCACAGACCCCTGGATCGATGGCAACCTTGGTCATGGCATGCTCCGTTTCATCTGAGCATATCAGGGCGGTGGCCGGGGTGGGTTTCCCGGCCGCCTCCGGTTCAGGCCTGGGCCATACCCTCTCGGAAGGCCTTGATGTTCAGGTCAGCCAGGTTGGCCTTGACGTTGTCGCGGATGATCCGGTCCCAGTCGAGGGTGTCCAGGCCCATGGACTTCACGGTGGCGCCCAGCAGGATCACGTTCATGACCTTGCTGTTGCCCAGCTCGGTGGCGAGCTTGGCGGCATCGATGACCGTGGTGGGGATCTTGGAACCCAGGTCCTCGAGGATGCCCTGGGGGTAGTCCACCTTGCCCGTGACGATGGGCATGGAGTTGATCTCCCAGTTGTTGATGACGGCCTTGCCCTTGGGGCTCAGGAAGTTGACCCAGCGCATGGCTTCCATCTTCTCGAAGGCCACCAGGATGTCGGCGCCGCCCTCTTCGATGACGGGGGAGGACACGGACTTGCCGTAGCGGACCTGGGAGGACACGGAACCGCCGCGCTGGGACATGCCGTGGATCTCGCTCATCTTGACGTCATAGCCGGCGTCCATGAGGGCGACGGTGAGGAGCTTGGCAGCGAGGATGGTGCCCTGGCCGCCGACGCCCACCAGGAGGATGCTCTTGGTGTCGGTCATGTTACTTGAGCTCCTTGGAAATGGCCTTGATCTTGGGGGGGCAGGTCTGGATGCAGACGCCGCAGCCCACGCACTGATCGCGGAGGATGGAGACCTGCTTGGTGGCGGCGTTGTAGGACAGCGCGGGGCAGCCGGTCTTGATGCAGCTCTTGCAGCCGATGCACTTGTCCTGGTCGATGACGGACTTGCTCTTGAAGACCTCGGGGAACTCAGTCTTGTCCTGGTTGCTGAGTTTCTTCAGGACACAGGGCCAGCGGGTGATGATCACCGAAGCCTCGTCCTCCCGCTTCAGGGCCGCCTGCAGGGCCTCCCGCACCTGGGTGAGGTCGTTGGGGTCGATGACCGCCACGTGGCGGAAGCCCAGGGCCTTCACGATGGCCTCCAGGTCCACCTCGGGGGTCTCCAGGCCCTGGAGGGTGCGTCCGGAGACGGGGTTCTCCTGGTGGCCGGTCATGCCGGTGATGCGGTTGTCCAGGATGACGTTGATGCTGGTGCTGCGGTTGTAGGCCACGTTGATGAGGCTGTTGATGCCCGTGTGGAGGAAGGTGGAGTCCCCCAGGACCGAGACCACCCGCTTGCGGGCGGTGCCCTCCAGGCGGCTGAAGACCTGCTGGGCGCCGTGGCCCATGCTCATGCTGGCGCCCATGCAGCAGCTCCAGTCCACGGCGTTGTAGGGCTCGGCAAAGGCCAGGCCGTAGCAGCCGATGTCGCCGGAGATGACGATCCCCTTGAGCTTGCCCAGCTCCACGAAGAAGCCCCGGTGGGGGCACCCGGCGCAGAGGGTGGGGGGACGGGGGACGACCTTACCGGTGTCCTGGGCCACCGCCTCCAGGGTCTGACCGTGGATGGCCTTGCGGATCACATCGGGGGTCAGCTCCCCGGTGTAGGGGAAGAGGTCCTTGCCCCTGCACTCGAAGCCCAGGCGGCGCACGGTCTCCTCGATGAGGGCATCGTTCTCCTCCAGGACGTAGACCGTTTCCACCTGGCTGCAGAAGTCCCGGATCTTGGCCTCGGGCAGGGGCCAGGTGAAGCCCAGCTTCAGGTAGCTGGCGGACTCACCGAAGACCTCCTGGGCATAGCAGTGGGCCACCCCCGAGGCGATGACGCCGATGCGGGTGTCCTTCATCTCCGTGTAGTTGAGGGGGGTGCTTTCGGAGAAGGCCCGCAGGCGCTCGGTGCGCTCCTCCACCCGCACCCGCATGGCGGTGGTGAAGGCGGGCACGGGGATGCGCTTGCGGATGTTGCGGGTGTAGGGGCGGTTGGGCACCTCCACCCGCTCGCCGCAGGAGACAATGCCCTTGCTGTGGCAGACCCGGGTGGTCATGCGGAAGAGCACCGGGGTGTCGTGGGTTTCGCTCAGTTCGAAGGCCGCCTTCACCATGTCCAGGGACTCCTGGGCGGTGGCGGGCTCCAGCATGGGGATCTTGGCGGCCCGGGCGTAGTGGCGGTTGTCCTGCTCGTTCTGGGAGGAGTGCATGCCCGGCTCGTCGGCGCTCACCACCACCAGACCTCCGCTGACGCCCAGGTACGAGAGGGTGAAGAGGGGGTCCGCGGCCACGTTGAGGCCCACGTGCTTCATGGCACAGAGGGTCCGGGCCCCGGCGAAGGAGGCGCCGATGGTGGCCTCCAGGGCCACCTTCTCGTTGACCCCCCACTCCGCCATTACGCCCTCATAGGTGGCCAGGTTCTCCAGGATCTCCGTGCTGGGGGTGCCGGGGTAGGCGGAGGCGAAGGTGACCCCCGCCTCCCAGGCCCCCCGGGCCACGGCTTCATCACCGGTCATGAGCTGCTTCATGGCTTCCTCCTTGGGGCGGGCCTCCGGCCAGGCTCCCTGCAACCCGGAGCGCCCTGGCCATCCCCCGCATGCTGATTCTAAGGGCCGGGGCGGCGCCTTCTGAAACGCGAAATTCCGGGGACTGTCATGGGTACCGCCGTTGGCAGAGAATGGAGGGGACGGGAGCCCCATGGACATCCGACAGCTGCGCTGCTTCCTGGCCGCCGCCGAGCGCCTGAACCTCACCCGGGCCGCCGGGGATCTCTTCATGACCCAGTCCGGGGTGAGCTACCAGATCGCCGCCCTGGAGGAGGCTGTGGGGGTGCCCCTCTTCCTGCGCACCCGGCGTGGGCTCAAGCTCACGGAGGCGGGAGAGCATCTGGCCTGCACCTTCCGGGATCTGGTGAGCCGCTATGAGGTTGCCCTGGAGGAGGCCCGGTGCTTGGGGGGCAGTGGCGTGGGGCACCTCACCATCGGGGTGCTGGGGGGCTTTGAGAAGAAGCTGCTGCCGGGCTGGCTGGACGCCTTCGCCCGCCGCCACCCCGGGGTGGAGGTGCGCTTGGCCCAGCACCGGCTCCAGAGCTTGGCCCGGGCCCTGGAGGAGGGGGAGGTGGACCTGGGCTTCACCCTGCTGCTGGAGGGGGCAGTGCCCGCCCACCTCGGCAGCCGGGTGCTCTTCTCGGACCACTCGGTGGTGGTCATGCGCCCGGACCATTCCCTGGCAGGGCGCGCCCGTCTGAGTCTGGCCGAGCTGAAGGACCAGACCTTTGTGGCCATGGATGAGGAACTGGGGGCCCAGGCCCTGGAGTGGCGGCGGAGGCTCTGCCGCAAGCGGGGCTTCACCATGCAGGTGGCCCAGTCCTATCCCAGCTTCGCCACCCTCTTCATGGCGGTGGAGGCGGGGCAGGGCATCTCGATCCATGCCCAGCAGGTGGTGGAGGAGAACGGATCGCCCCGACTCCATCAGGTGCCCCTGGAGGACGCTGACTGCGCCGTGGACTTCGCGGCTGTCTGGCGCCGGGACATCACCAACCCCAGCCTGGTCCGCTTCCTGCAGACCATGGGGGTGGTGGAGTAGGGGTAAGAGAGTGCCCGGGGAAAAGGGCCGACATGGTCCGCAATGAACCCCGATGGCCACCGATAACGTCAGGGATGGTGGGGCTCGGGGTGCCGACCGCGCTGAGAGGGGGAGGGGCAGCCCCTTCCCAGGGACCTCAGGCGGACCGTGCCATTTGCGTTCATGGGTGTGAACCGGCGCTCAATGAGCCTTTTCAAGGCTTCGCCAGGGAATTCCAGGTCTTCAGTGCCTCCAGCAGGCGCTCCTGGTCCCCGGGAGACTTGAGGGCGAGGCGCACGAAGCGGTCACCCAGGCCCGGCCAGGTGGCGCAGGTGCGCACCAGGATGCCCTTGGGACGCAGGAAGGCGGCCAGGCCGGTGCCGGTACATCCCTCCGGTAGGCGGACTAGGGCAAAGGGTCCGGCGCTGGGCCAGGTCCTGAGGCCAAGGTCCTCCAGGGCCTTCTGGAAGCGGGGAGCATCCCGGCGGAAGACCTCCAGACTCCTCTGCTCGAAGGCCCGATCCTTCAGGGCCGCCTCAGCGGCCAGCAGGTCCAGCTGGCCCACGGGCCAGCCCTCCTGCCGTTGGCGCATCCGGGCGGCGGTCCCGGGATCGGCCAGGGCATAGCCCACACGCAGCCCCGGCATGGCGTAGAACTTGGTCAGGCTGCGCAGGACGACGGTGTGGGGCCGGGCCAGGATGGTGGGGACCAGGCTTTGCCCTGGAGCATAGTCGATGAAGGCCTCGTCCAGGATGAGGCCCCGGCCCGGAAACCTCTGGGCCCAGGTCATGAGGGCCTGGCGTTCCAGGCACTGGCCCGTGGGGTTGTGGGGGCTGGTGAGGAGCACGGCATCGCACTTATGGTCCACCGGGTCCAGGGCCTCCAGATCCAGCTGCAGACCCTCCATGGGGAAGGGGACCAGCTCGGCCCCGGCGGCCTGAATGGCCCGGGGCTGCTCCCGGAAGCAGGGCTCGGGGACCAGGACCCTTCTGGGGGCGAGGGCCCGCAGGGCCAGCATGAGGAGGGCCGCACCGCCATGGCCCAGGACCAGGCACTCGTCGGTGGCTCCGGTGCGCTCGCAGAGGAGCTGGCGCAGCGCTGGGGCATCGGTGTCGGGATAGGCCGAGAGGGCCTGGGGGAGCCCTCCCCGGATGGCCTCCAACACCCCTGGGGGGGGGCCGAAGGGGTTGAGGTTGGCACTGAAGTCCAGGATCTCGCCGGGCTCGCAGCCCAGCTCCCGGGCCAGCTCCCAGATCCGTCCGCCGTGCAGGGCCTCAGCCATGGAGATACCTCAGGGAGAGCAGTCCGGCGCCCAGGAGGAGGGCCAGGAGGTTGGTCCGGCGCTCCAGGGAGAGGCCCTCCCGGAGCCGCTGGGCGTCCAGGGGGCGGCCGGGATCGCCCAGGCGGGGGCCCTCGTGGGGCACGCCGTCGTAGAAATTGCGTCCGCCCAGCTGCACCCCCAGGGCACCGGCGAAGGCCGCCTCGCACCAGCCCGCGTTGGGACTGGCAGTCTTGCCTCCATCCCGCCAAGCCAGGCGCAGGGCCGACCCCGAGAGGGCGGCCAGGGCGATAAGCAGGGCGGAGAGGCGGGCGGGGATGAGGTTGAGCAGGTCGTCCAGACGTGCGGAGGCCCAGCCGAAGTGGGTGTAGGGGGCCTCGCGGTGCCCCACCATGGAGTCCAGGGTGCTGACCGCCTTGAAGGCCCAGAGCCCGGGGAGCCCCCCTACCGCGAACCAGAAGAGGGGTGCCAGGACGCCGTCGCAGAGGCTCTCGGCCACGGTCTCGAGTCCGGCCCGGGCCACATCGGCCTCGTTCAGCTGTCGGGTGTCCCGCCCCACCACCATGGAGACGGCGTAGCGGGCCAGGGGCAGATCCCCGGCATCCAGAGCCGCGGCCACGGGGCGCACGGCGTCGCGCAGGCTGCGCCCCGCCAGCATCCAGGCCCCCAGGATCAGCTCCGCGATCCAGCCCCAGTATCCGCAGAGGTGAAGCACGCCCCAGGCGAAGCCCCCAGCGAGCGCGGCCATGCCCAGGGCCAGGAAGATGCCCAGGATATAGAGGGCCGCCGGTGAGCTGATGCCGCGGCGGGCCCGGTCCAGGCGCTCGATGATGAGCCCCAGGGCCCGGACGGGGTGGGGCCAGCCCTGGGGGTCGCCCACCGCCTCATCCAGCAGGCCTGCGCCGAGGAAGACCAGGGGGTGCATCAGAACTCGAGACCCGCCTGGGCTTTGATGCCCGCCCGGAAGGGGTGCTTGTGCTCCTTCATCTCCGTGACCAGGTCCGCCGCCTCCATCAGGCTCTCCGGGGCCCCTCTGCCCGTGACGACCACGTGGAGCTGGGGCTGGCGGGCCTGCAGTTCCGCCAGGACAGTGTCGGTATCCAGGAAGTGGTAGTTCAGGACGATGTTCAGCTCGTCCAGGAGCAGGAAGCGCAGCTCGGGGTCCGCCAGGTGCTCCCGGACCCTCGACCAGCCCTGGGCCGCGAGTTCCCGGTCCCGGGTGTGATCCTTGCTGCGCCAGGTGAAGCCCTCGCCGCAGCGGTCCCAGGCCAGGGAGCCCCCGAGGCTCTCTGCGAAGCCGGCCAGCAGCGTCTCGGCAGTGGGCTGGGGCCCCTTGATGAACTGGACCACGGCGCACTTGTGGCCATGGCCCAGGCTGCGGACCAGCATCCCGATGGCGGCGGTGGTCTTGCCCTTGCCCTCACCGGTGTGGACCATCAGAAGGCCTTGGGACTGCTTTTGGGTGCTCATGGATCAGCCCAGCCGCTTGTCGGGGGAGACGCAGTCGCGGAAGATCTCCATGCCTTTCCGGTTGGCGCAGAAGTCGCCGCACATGGTGCAGGTCTCCTCCTTGGCGGGCATGCGGCTGTCGCGGATCTCCTTCGCCCGGTCGGGGAAGAGGAGCAGTCCCATGTGCTCGGCCCACCTGGAGTCGCGGCGGGTGAGGGCGGCCAGCTTCTCCTTCTCGCGGCGCTCGGGGTACTTGGCCAGGTCGCCGATGTGGGCGGCCAGGCGGGTGGTGCGCACGCCCTCCCGGACATCGGCCTCGTTGGGCAGGGCCAGGTGCTCGGCGGGGGTGATGTAGCAGATGAGGTCCGCGCCATAGCGGGCGCTCTCCGCGGCGCCGATGGCGGAGGTGATGTGGTCGTAGCCCGCGCCACGGTCGGCGGGCAGCGGCCCCAGGACGTAATAGGGGGCGTAGCCGCTCATGCGCTTCTCGAGGATGATGTTGGCCTCGATCTCATCGAGGGGCACGTGGCCTGGGCCTTCCACCATCATCTGGGTGCCCATCTCGCGGCCCAGCTCGGCCAGCTCGCAGTTGATGATCATCTCGGCCATCTGGGCGCGGTCATGGCTGTCGTGGATGGCCCCGGCCCGCACGCCATTGCCCAGGCTGAGCACGGCGTCGTACTTGTTCATGAGGGCGCAGACGCGGTCGAACTGCTCGTAGAGGGGGTTCTCTTTCTGGTTGGTCTCCATCCAGGAGACCATGAAGGTTCCGCCCTTGGAGACCAGACCGCCATAGCGGTAGCCCTGCTTGCGGAGGCGCTCGAGGCTGAAGCGGTTCAGCCCGCAGTGGATGGCCATGAAGCTCATGCCGTCCGCCAGCTGGCGCTCGATGAGCTCGAAGAGAAATTCGGGGTCCAGCTTGTTGGGATCGTTGTATTTGCGGGCGGCCTCGCAGAAGGCCTGGTAGAGGGGCACGTTGCCCACCGGCAGGCTGGTGGAGGCGATGACCTCACGACGGATCTGGTCCAGGTCGCCCCCGGCACTGAGTTCCATCAGGGTGTCGGCCCCCTCCTCCTCGGCGGCCCTGGCCTTCTTCATCTCCAGCTCGACGTTGCAGATGTCGGAGGAGGTGCCGATGGAGGCGTTGACCTTGGTGCGCAGGCCCATGCCGATGCCCACGGCCTTCTGCCCCTTCCGCATGGGGTTGCTGGGAATGACGATGTGGCCGAGGGCGACCCGCTCACGGATGGTCTCGGGATCGAAGCCTTCGGTCGCGGCGACCTGCTGCATGGCTTCGGTGACGAGGCCCTGGCGGGCCAGCTGGAGCTGAGTGGACATGGGGCTTCCTTTGGGTGGGGTCCTGGGGTTCAGCTGTGAGCAGCCAGGCTGGCGACCACCGCAAGCCCTGTCCGGAAGAGAATCCGATTGCCCATCACATGCCTCCCGCATGGAGTTCCGATGGATGGACAGAGGACTGGATGGTTCCGGTCCCTTGTCCGCTCCCTCGGCGGGTTGGGAATTGCAGGACCGGTCTCCGGGCTCACACGCGACGGATCCGTCTCCAGATCCCCAGGACCCTTCCCGGAGCGGCGCTCCAGTGGGTCCCGGCAAGGTCTCCCGGCTTGCGCCGAGGTGCATACCGTTGCGGGGCAGCGCAGGATTCTCACCTGCTTCCCAAAACATCCTGCATGTCAAAGCTACGTGCCCCAGGATGGCAGGGTGTCGCTGATATGACTAGTGGCTTTTCAGTGCCCGGCGCAGCTCCCCTCCGAGACCACTTCCAGGCGCCCCTGGAGCATGCGGAAGATGGCCTCCTCCGGTGTCGCGGAGGCATTGGCCCGGTAGATCCGCAGGCCTGCTCTGGCAATGGCCTTGACCGCTCCGCCCCCCATGCCCTTCACGATCACCGCCTCGCAGTCGGAAAGGAGTTCTGCAAAGGCTCCATGGTTGTGGCCGTGACCCGAGGTGCCGCACTCGGGTGCATCCTCACCCCCCTGGGCATTGGTGCGAGTCTCGCTGCCCCTGATGAGGCCGCCCTCGATTTCATAGACCAGGAAGGCCTTGCAGCGGCCGAAGTGCTCAGAGATGGTCTGGCCGTCCATGGTGGGCAGGGCGATCTTCATGGGAACCTCCGGGGACAGTGTAGTTTTGATCGCCCCTCCTGGGCACCCGGAAGGCTCAGCCCAGCAGCTCCGGAAGGGCGCGGGCGAAGGCGGCCCGGCGGGCAGCCTCGTCACCGGAGCGGGCCTCCACCTCAGCGCAGCGGGCGTAGAGCTCCCCCACCTGGTGGGTGCTCAGAGTCCGGTCCATCCAGGGATAGAGGATCGTGTCCTCGCGCTGGATATGGCCACGCAGCAGCTCCGAATAGGCCTCCAGGGCGGACTCCAGGGCCTCCAGATCCCCCCTCCCCAGCGCCAGGGCCGCTTCGCGCACATGTCCCCGCCCTTCGTCGTGGTCCGCCCGCATGGCCTGGATCACCGGTGACTCCCCGTCGAAGAATCCGAAGAGGATGTCCTCCTCCTTGGCATGGTGGTAGCGGTCCGCGTAGTTCCGGAGGAAGTCGAGGGCCTGCTCCGCCAGGGGATGGTGGCTCTCCAGATCCCGCCGGAGGGCGGCCATCAGGCTCGGCAGGGTGCCGAGCAGCTCCAGGATGGTGCGGTGCTCCTCCACCATCCGGGCCAGGGGCGGGCAGAAGGCAGCGGCAGGCGCCTTGGCCCTTCTGGGAAGCTCCGGCACCTCGAAGGGGCCATCCCCGTGAATCTCCCGCCCCATCTGGGTGAGCAGTTCCCTGGAATGCTCGGCGTCGAGATCGTGGATCTCCAGGATCTCCCGCACCCGGCAGGTGCCGAGCCCGCAGGAGACGCAGTGGATGCCGGCCTCTGCGAGGATGCCCCCCAGGCCGGGGTGTTGACGGATGAGCTCTCGGATGGACTGGTCCAGGCAGGCCTTCATGGCTTCCCTCCTTGCTGTCCCAGCGTCGCACCGGGGGCGTGCCCCCTCCTTGACGGGCGACAAGTATGACCAGATCCCGGATAATCCTCCCTGGGAGGATGCGTGCCCCTTTCCCGCGTCGTGATCCTGGACAACTTCGACTCCTTCACCTTCAATGTCCGCCACGGTCTGGTGGAGGCGGGAGCGCGGGTGGAGGTCCACCGGGCCGAGACCCTGGACCTGCCGGGGCTCATCGCCCTGGAGCCCGAGCTGCTGGTCATCTCCCCAGGGCCCCGGCGCCCCGAGGATGCCACCCTCTCCCTGGAGGCCCTGCGGCACTTCGGGGGGCGCATCCCAATCCTGGGCATCTGCCTGGGGATGCAGTGCATGGCCGTGGCCTTCGGGGGCCGGGTGGGGCGTTCGCCCGAACCCGTACATGGCAAGGTCTCGGCCATCCATCACGACGGGCGGGGGCTTTTCGAGGGACTGCCGGATCCCCTGCGGGTGGGGCGCTACCACTCCCTCTGCGTGACGGAGCCGCCGCCGGGTTTCGAGGTGGCCGCCCGGACCGGAGACGGGGTGGTGATGGCTCTGCGTCACCGCACCTGGCCCATGGTGGGGGTGCAGTTCCATCCCGACTCCTTCCTCACTGACCACGGTACGGAGCTCCTGAGCCATGTCCTGCACGAACGTTACTGAGACCTGGACGGTGCGGGAGGGGGTCCCCACGGTGGACGAGCTGTTCGCCCTGGCGGGCGGTGAGCCCTTTGCCATGCTGCACGGGGAGGGCCGCTTCTGGATCTTCGCCGAGGGTCCCCTGGCGGTGCTCAGGGAGCCGGATCCCTCCGGCTTCGTCCTCGAGCGGCGCGGCACCCTGCCGCCCATCCTCCCGGACTTCATCGGCTTCGTCACCTACGAGTGGGGCTATGGCCTGGACCCCCTCATGCCCAAGGCCCTCCCCAAGCCCTTCCCCTTTCCGGACTTCCACTTCACCCTCCATCGGCGGGTGCTGCTGGTGGACCGCCAGGAGGGCCGCACGTATGAGGGGCTGCGGGAGGGGATCAGCACGCCCACTCGGCGCAACCTGCTTCGGGAGGGGCCTTTCCGGGCCAGGAAGACCTGGGACAGCGACACCCCGGAGGGCTACGCCGCCAAAGTGAGCCGCATCCGCGAAGAGATCTCCCAGGGGAACGTCTATCAGGTGGACCTCACCCGGCAGGAGGGGTGGGCCTACGAAGGGGACCTGCGGGCCTTCGCCCGGCGTCTCCATGACCTGAATCCAGGGCCTTTCTCCGCCTTCATGGCCGGGGAGGACTTTGCCGTGGTCTGCTCCTCTCCCGAGCGCTTCGTGCGCCTCGACCAGGGGCGCCTGGTGGTGCAGCCCATCAAGGGCACGGCGCCCCGGGGTGCCACCCCGGAGGCCGACGAGGCCCTCAAGGCCGAACTCCTGGGCTGCGCTAAGAACAACGCCGAGTTGGCCATGATCGCTGACTTGCTGCGCAATGACCTCACCCGGTCCTGCGAGGTGCCCTCGGTGAAGGTGGAGGCCTTTCCGGACCTGGAGAGCTACGCCAATGTCCATCACCTGGTGGCCACGGTGACGGGACGGGCCCTGCCGGGGCTCACGCTGCGGGCCCTCCTGGAGTCCCTCTTCCCGGGCGGCTCCATCACCGGGTGCCCCAAGCTGGCCTCCATGGCACTCATCCGGGAGCTGGAGCCCCAGCCACGCATGCTCTACACCGGCTCCCTGGGCTGGTTCACCCAGGACCTCTCGGCCCTGGACCTGAACATCGCCATCCGCACCGCCTTCGGCCAGGACCGGGAGCTGCGCTTCGGGGTGGGGGGTGGGGTGGTCTGGGACTCAGAGCCTGAAGCCGAATACCTGGAGACCGTCCACAAGGGGGCCAGTCTGGTGGCCTGCCTGGAGGCCTTTGGGGGGTGAGGAGAGCAGCCACGGCTGCCAAGCGCTTTTCCTTTGACGCGACCTGTCCCTCTCTTCCCCGCATGCCCTATGCTTTGTGCCATGAGCCTCGAACCCTGTCAGGACGCAACGGTGGACCTCAGCCGCTCGGAGGCCCGGCACGGCTGGGGCCTCTTCGAGACCCTCAGGGTGCTTAAGGGGAAGGCCCAGCGGCTTTCTCTCCACCTGGCCAGGCTGGCCCGTGGGGCCGCCTTCCTGGAGATGGAAGCGCCCCCTTCCCTGGAGCGGGTGGAGGACTACCTGAACCACTACACCCAGGTGCCGGGGATGGCCTCGGGGGCCCTGCGGCTCTATGCGGTGGACCGCCGCCTCATCGTCTCCGCGGTGGCCTTCACGCCGGAGACTCCGCCGGTGGTGGCGGTGGACCTCGCCGCCTCCCTGGTGCGGAGCAGCTCCAGCCCCCTCAACCGTTTCAAGACCCTGGCCTACCTGGAGAACCGGGTCCTGGCGCGGGAGGCCAGGTCCAGGGGCCTCTTCGAGGTGCTGGCGATCAATGAGCGGGGAGAGCTCAGCGATGGCAGCCGGACCAGCCTCTTTGTGGTGGAGGGGGGTCGGATCTTCACGCCACCGCTTGAGTCCGGCGCGCTCCCCGGCGTCGCCCGGCAGGTGATCCTCGATGCCGGGCTGGCCCAGGAAGCGACCCTGACACCCGCGGACCTGGTGCGCTGCGAGGGCGTGTTCCTGACCAACTCCCTGCAGGGAGTGATCGTTCCCAACAGCTGCCGGGGGCGGGTCCTCAAGCCCGCCTCGGAGCTTCTGGCGCCGGTCCTCGAGGTGCTCGCCCGGGGGTAGGCCGTCCGGTTTCCGGGGGAGAGGGCTTCGGGTCGCATACCGGGTTTGGGGAGCTTGTTGAAATGATTCTTGTTCGCGAGTGATCTCAAGTCTAAAGTGATCTGTATTCACTGTAGACAAGCGCTGTCGCGCAATAGGAGCCGATCTTATGGCTATGCAACCCGCCTTCACTGCCCCTGGTGTCATCCGGATGGAATACGAAAATTCCGTCAAAGCCCTGGTGGTGCACTGGGAGAAGTTCCAGGACGTCAAGACCATGGTTGACAAGTGCAATTCAGAGGGGAAGCGTCTCGGGGCACGGACTCTGATTGTGGAGGTCCCCGCAGGGCTCGTCCTCAAGCAGGATGATGCGGCCCTCTTCCAGGAATATGTCCCCAAGGGGCAGTTGGCTGCAGGCATGGGGAACCTCATCAACATCGTCTCCAGCAGCGCCGTCACCAACATGGGATCCAAGCGGTGGAAGGAGCCCTCCAAGCAGTGCGGCCTGGCTGTCTATGAAGCTCCAGGTGTTGAAGAGGCCCTGGAACTCGCCAAGGGACTTTGAGGGGGAGTGTTCTCGGTGCGGCATGGGGAGGGCCTCCCACGGCCCACCAAGGGCCAGGGTGCCACCCCCTCCGCACGGAATGTCCTCCGCCTTGCGCTCAGATCAGGGATGGCTGAGCCCCTTTCCAAGCCCTAGAACTGCGGGGCTCCCGTGAGCGTCAGCCCTTCCGCCCAGGCCATCACCGCGATCATCAAGCGTGCGCTTGAGACCCACGAGATCACCCAGTCGGACCATGAAAAGGTCTTTGTCCTGGCGGATGCGGACGGGCACATCGATGCCCAGGAGCGGGCCGCCATCTCCGAGCTTCGCGACATGCTCCAGGACAAGACCATTCGGATTGTGAAGGGTTAACGCATCGCCTGGCGGCTGTCATCCGTCGGAGCGAGCATCACCCTCCGCTGGAGAAGCTGTTGGGCATCCGGCATGACCTCCAGGGCCTTCTTGACCTGGGGGTCCCGGCTGCAGAGGTAGCGCCAGCCGGCCTCGATGCCGAAGGCCATGTTCTGCAGTTCATAGGTGATCTGGTCCCGCATGTCGGCCTGGTTTGCGGGATCGCTCCATTCGGCCTCGGTGAAGGGGATCTTTTCGGTCTTCAGCCACTCCTGGAAGCGGGCCATGGCCGCATCCGGGATGGGCTCCTGGGGCTTGGCTCCGAACTTCTCCTTCTCCACCAGGGCGAACTTGAAGAAGGCGCCATAGCGGCCGCGCAGGGTGGCCACGAAGGGGGTGAGCTTGCCCTGGTCCACCGTGAAGTCCGGTTGGATGCCGCCTCCGCCGTACACGGTGCGGTTCAGGTCCGTACGGTAGGCCGGTCCCTTGGGCTGCTCGGCCAGCTTGTCGTCCGGGAGCAGGTAGTCATCCAAGCCGTGCTGGTAGTCCCTCTGGATGCAGCGGCCCGAGGGGGTGTAGTAGCGGGCCACGGTCAGGGCGAGGCCACGGCTCCGGCCGATGGGCAGGAGGGACTGCACCAGACCCTTGCCCCAGCTGGTGGTGCCCACCACCAGGCCGCGGTCGTGGTCCTGGACGGCTCCAGTCACGATCTCGGAGGCGGAGGCCGAGCCCCGGTTGATGAGGACGACCAGGGGGAATGAATCCAGGCTGCCCCCGGAGGGAGTCCGGGTGACGGAGACCTGACGGGGATCCCGTCCGCGCTGGCTGACGATGACCTGGTTGGGGCCCAGGAGTTGCTGGCAGATGCCGATGGCGGCGTCGAGCAGTCCCCCGGGGTTGTAGCGCAGGTCCAGGATCAGCTCCTTCATGCCCTGTTTCTTGAGGTTCGCCAGGGCTCTCTGGAACTCCTCGGAGGTGGTCTCTCCGAAGTCCTTGATGGTGATGAAGCCCGTGGTCGGGGTCAGCATGAAACTGTAGTAGACGCTGTTGGAGGGGATCTCGGCCCGGGTGATGCTGAACTTCAGGTTTTCGGCATAGCCGGGGCGCTGGACCGAGACTTCCACCACGGTCCCCTTGTCGCCGCGCAGGCGCTGCACCACTTGGGAGCTGGTGAGCCCCTCAGCGCTCTTACCGTCGATCTCCTTGAAGGTGTCGCCGGGGCGCAGGCCCATCTTCTCTGCCGGGCCGCCCCGGACGATGCTGGTGATCACCACGCCATCCGGCTGTTGCTGGATCAGGGCGCCGATGCCGAAGAAGGTGCCGCGCTGGTCCTCTCGGAGGGAGCGGAACTCTGCTTCGTCCATGTAGTTGGAGTGCGGATCCAGGGTGTGGAGCATGCCCTGGATCCCGGCGTGGGTGACCTGTTTGGCGTCAGGGGGTTCCACGGCCTGCTTCTGCACCAGGGTCATGACTTCGGCCAGGGTGTCCAGGCTCCGCTGCTGGGCCCGCTCCTCGCCACCGCGCCCCGAGAGAGGCGCATAGACCAGGGGGGTGGCCACGATGAGGCACACGATCCAGTAACGGCCGATCCCCCTCATGAACGGGCGGCCGGTCTTGCGGGGGGCTGATGGCAGGGGCACGGTGAACCTCAGAAGGTGGCCAGGATCTGTTCTGCGGTGGCGAGCATCCGGGGGCGGCGGTTGCGCTCCGCGAGGAAGACAGCCTTCAGGTGCTCGTAGGCCGTGTCC
This sequence comes from uncultured Holophaga sp., assembly GCF_963677305.1. GTDB lineage: Bacteria > Acidobacteriota > Holophagae > Holophagales > Holophagaceae > Holophaga. The sequence continues at coordinate 116,069 of NZ_OY781925.1, read as the reverse complement.
AGTTCCCCGTTGACCACCAGGTAGTCGTAGTGGGGTGCCTGCTCCATTTCGTGGCGGGCGTGCTGCATGCGGAGGGCGACCTGCTCCCCGCTCTCGGTGCCGCGTCCCGCCAGGCGACGGCGCAGCTCCTCGGCCGAAGGAGGAAGGAGAAAGAGGAGAAGTGCGTCGGGCATGGCGGCCTTGACGTTGCGGGCACCGACGGTCTCGATGTCCAGGAGGATGTCCACGCCCCTGGCACGCTGCTCCTCGATCCAGGCCCGACCCGTGCCGTAGCGGTGCTGGTAGACCTGCACCCACTCCAGCAGACCGTCCTCGGCCAGCATGGTATCGAAGGTGGCATCGTTCACGAAGAAGTAGTCCTTCCCGTGGATCTCACCCTCCCGGGGGGGGCGGGTGGTGTAGGAGATGGAGAAAGTGAGGCCCGGAAGCTCCTGCAGCAGCCGCCGCACAAGGGTCGACTTGCCGGCCCCGGAGGGGGCTGAGAGGACAAAGAGGCTTCCGCGGCGATCAGTCAAGGGCATCTCCAAAAGATCATCTTAGCGTGACCCTCGCGATCCACTGGCATGAGGGGGAGCCGTGGGTGGGATTCGTGACGGAGATCGGGGTGTGGCTGCCAGCCCCTGACACCCACACCCCTTGAGAAGCGGGGCTTTTACCCTCATACTCAGGGTTCCGCGGTCCCTCTCGAGGGAGGGGCCACGCACCCGGGGGTGACCGGTTTCGACAGGTTGTCGTAGGGGTGCGAGGTGCAGGCGGGGGTTGGTCGGCTGGCCCCCTCATCAAGCCGATCAAAACAAAACTGCCAACGATAACTTCGAACTGGCCTGCGCCGCTTAACCGCGGTTGCAGCGAGTCCCCGTGATCTCCCGGTAGCGGGCTCGTAAAACTCCGGTAAGGGTGACCTAGGTCTGCCGAGCCGGGGGACGGGATGGATCGCCGGAGTGTCTCCGTACGGTGATCGAGATCAGGAGGCAAGTCCTCGATCAGGGTTGTCCGATCCCCCTGCAGAGGTCACGCAAAACGGACCAAGCCTGTGGATGACCCTCCACGCCACACTTCTTGGACGCGGGTTCGACTCCCGCCACCTCCACCAAGTCGGCTTCCGGTAAAGTCCGGAGCCATCTGTGTCGTGAATCATAACTTGGCCGGATCTGCCAAGTTATGATTCACGGTCATCTGACGATAGATTTTGGGTCGAGGGATCTCCCTGACTGAGTTGTGGGGGGCCATGGCAGCGGTCAGGGCAACACGTGGAAGCATCCTCTTGTGAAGGTTCGTTGCAGCCTGGCGGCGATGTGAGGCTGTCGAGCTGTAGAATCCTGATAGATTATGCATGGATTAGGTTCGCTCGAACCAAGGTCTCTCTATGTTGAGCCTTCACTGGGAGTTTTGTTGTGAAAGCATCTGTCATCCTCGCACATCCTCGTAATGGAAGCTTTAATCACGCCATTGCGAACACGGTGATCGCCACTCTTCAGGGGGCGGGTCACGAAGTCCACTTTCATGACTTGTATCAAGAGGGGTTTGATCCTCTCTTGGAAGCGTCAGAGCTATCATCTGTAAGCAAGATGGATCCTCTGACGGAGGTGCATTGTAATGAAATTGCTCAAGCTGATGCAATTTTCATTATTCATCCTAATTGGTGGGGGATGCCGCCAGCTATTCTCAAGGGTTGGGTTGATCGAGTTCTTCGGTCTGGTGTTGCCTATAAGTTCTTTGAGGGTGATAACGGTGAAGGAGTACCTAGGGGTCTTCTAAAAGCCAAAACTGCTTTGGTTATTAATACCACTGACACTCCTTATGGACGTGAAATGGAAGTGTTTGGTGATCCTCTAAATACGATCTGGAAGAACTGCATTCTTCACTATTGTGGGGTTAAGGCAATTACTCGTAAGTCTTTTGGGGTGATTGTGACTAGCTCTATTGAGGAACGCAATAAGTGGCTTTCCGAAGTAAGGGATGCTGTTTCTAATTGCACTGCTGGGTTGTAGAAGGTGTCTGGTTGGGGATACTCCAACAAACACTCCCGCTGATTTATGTTGGTTTTCATGCCGGAGGTTGAGCGGGAGTGGGGCGCAAAGGGAACAGGGCCTGGATCTCCTCGGCCACGGCCAGGAGGCTTGTGGCCAAGTCCTGATTGCCGGTCATCAGGGCTTCTTCCGCTCGTCTTCCCAGGAGTGACCGGCACGCCGCACATGCCTCCGCTGAGAGAAAACCTCTGAGCCTTTGGAATGTTGCGGTGTCGAGGCGGAGGTGGTCTTCCCCCAAATCTGAGAGCCAAAGGAAACGTTAGGGTCCATCCTGAAAGAGGAGCCCCCTGATGAGACCCCAGAAGCTGACAGACGAGCAGATCGTGGCTGTGTTGCGGGAAGCCGAGCGAGGAGAGAAGTCCATCGCAGATCTGGCCCGGGAGCATGGCGTAGCCGAGCAGACCATCTACCGGTGGCGGCGAAAGTTCGCCGGAAGCACGGTATCGGATGTCCGCCGACTCAAGCAGTTGGAGAAGGACAACGCCCGCCTGCTGCGCCTCCTGGGGCAGCGCGAAGTCGAGATTGATGCCATGAAGGAGCTCCTCCGAAAAAAATGGTTCTTCACGGAACACCGGGGAAGGCAGCTCTGATCTTGAGAAAGAAGTAGGCGTCGTCGCGGAAGCCATAGGCCATGCGCTTGATGACCTTGATGCGGTTGTTGATCCCCTCTAGAAGGCTGGTATGGAGCGGCCATCGGCAGTGGGAGAGGATGCCATCGAGCCGTGCCGCGAGATTCTGGGCGAACCGGACCAATGGCGCCAGGTTGCTTGACTTGGCGCGTTCCAACCAATCATTCCAGGCCCGGCGAGCCCAGCCCTCGCGTCGGTAGCGCCAGAGTTCCTTGAGGTCGTCCTTGAGCACATAGGCCGTCATCAGAGCCTGATTGGCGTCCAGCAACTCCTTGAGGCGCACCCTGGCCTCACCCTCCAGATTCCTGGGGTTCCTTAGCAGCAGCCACTTGGCGCTCTTCACCACCTTGCGGGCCGACTTGTCTCCCCTCAACCGGTTGGCCTCGTCAACCCGGACCCGATCAATCACCTCGTGGCCATAGCGTTGCACCACATGGAAGAGGTCATAGACGATCTCCGCTTTGGGGCAGTGCTTCCGGACCTCCAGCTCGAAGGCTGCGGACATATCCATACCTACCGCCTTGATTTGGGCGCAGCCCCTCTTCCCAAGCAGTTCAAAGAAAGGGCGGATGTCTGCACGGCCTCGCCCTTGCCCTACCCAGAGGACCCGCTTTCTGGCGGCATCCAGCACCACCGTGGCATATCGGTGTCCTTTGCGAAGGGCGAACTCATCCATGAGCAGTGTTTCGGCTCCCCGCAGTTCTGGGGGCCCCAGTTCCCGGTCCAGGTGGGCTTTGTCGATGGCCTTGACGGTGTCCCAGTGCAGGTGAAAATGCTCGGCAACCTGCTTGATGGGCAGGACTTTGCACATCCTGGCCACCGATTCGGCCAGCCGATTGGTGACCCGGGCTCGGGGCTCCAGCCAGTTCAGGGACTCCACCTTGGGTCCACACCTCGGACAGTCCAGTCGAAACCGCCAGACCAGCAGGTGGACTTCGTATTCAAAGATCGGGAGGTCCCTTACCCAGCGCTGGGTCGCATCGTGGATTCGATCCACATGATGGCCACAGCCGCTGCATCGTCGAGGTCGTTCATTACCAAGGAGTTCAATCCATACCTCGGCACGAGGCCCCTTTCGTCCGGCCTCGTACACGCCGATCAATCCGGCCTTGTATCCTTCCCACCCGCCCATCTGGGCCATAAGCTCGTTCATAGGCAGCAGTGCCTCCCGGGTCTGGTGTTGTCGCAAACCCAGGATCCCAGGAGTCTCTGCTGCCTACCTCATTTCCCCGCCATTCCGGGAAGAACCAAAAAAATGGTAAGCGCCCGGCAGAAGCGGGAAGGGGCTCGGGTGCTGAAAGCCAGGCGGATCCCGGAGCGGCGCATCGCCGCTCTGATTGGCCTATCCCGGTCGGGAATGCGCTATCGCGTACGCCCGAAGCCGCAGGACTGCTTGGCAGAGCGCATCCAGGCCCTGAGTGCGGAGCATCCCCGCTACGGGCAGGTCCGCATCTGGGCCCTGCTTCGTCGGGCGGGCATCGTCATCAATCACAAGGCGGTGGGCCGACTCTGGCAGAAGCTGGGACTCCAGCTCACCCGGCGCCCAAAGCATAGGAGGGTCCGTTCTGGCGATGGTGTCCCCAGGGCTGCCGAGTTCCCGAACCACGTGTGGACCTATGACTTCGTGTTTGCCTGGACCCTGGGAGGGTCGGCCCTGAAGTTCCTGACCCTGGAGGACGAGTACACCCGGGAGTGTTTGGCAATCGAGGTGGGTCGGTCCTTCCGGGCGCTCCATGTCAAAGAGGTGCTGATCCGCGTCATGGCCCAACGGGGGATTCCCAAGTTCATCAGGAGCGACAATGGCCCTGAGTTCGTCTCGCTGGAGATCGGGCTCTGGCTGAAAGAGCAAGGAGTCGACACCCACCTGATCGATCCGGGTAAGCCTTGGCAGAATGGCCTGGCTGAAAGCTTCAATGCCCGATTCAGAGACGAGTGCCTGAATGGGGAGTCCTTCCATGGCGTGCCAGAAGCCAGGGTGATCGCCCAGGCCTTCATGAGGCACTTCAACGAAGGGCACCCCCATTCAAGCTTGGGGTTCCATACACCCAACGAGTTCGCAGACCTATGCACCATGGGGGCTCTGCCCCCAAACCCCCGGGATTTATCGCCTTGGGCCACCCCCGGTAACCGAAGAAGGGCTGGCATGCGCCAGCCACCACCGTCAGGTGGCCCCGGATCGGCGCTCGGGTCGCTTCCCAGCGTTGCCTTATCCTCCGTCCAGGCGGAGGAGACGCTACCATGAACCCGGAATCACGCAGCACGCCGTCCTTGATTCCCAACCTTAAAACCCAGACCCGAACATTTCAGTTGGTCCCAAGGTTGGGGGAAGACCACCACGGCATGATCAAGCACTGGGATTTCCCATCCTCAAAACGTCAAAATCGGTCGGGTACAGGACACCCGCCATCTGGAGATCCCGCAGATCGCGGGTCGAGCACGATCGCCTGGGGCCGTCCCCGGGCCATTGATGAAAGGAGTGGAACGTTGAACGACGCGAGGGTCCTCCAGTTGTCCCAGGCCATCCAACGGTATTTCGACGGGGAGAAGGGCGAGATGCTGGCCATCCTCGCCGGTTCGCTCGCGATGCTGATCCTGGCCGCGGGGCTGTTCATTCACTTCAGGGATGGCTTCGCCCGCGGCTTCGGGCTCGCCGTCCTGGCTGAAGGCCTTTTTGGTCGAAATGGTAAAATTGACTTGATTGTCTTTGTCGCGACTATCTGTGGTGTTTCGTTGTGTCAAAAAGACATAGGCGCAGCTCTGAAGGGGCTTGGGTCTGCCCTTTCAGACTTGTCCCCAGTCGGGATGCGGGAGTTGCATGGACGGATTGAAGGCCTTCCTGGAGGCGATGCCGACTTCGGTCATGGTGGTCAATGAGCATGGCCGGGTGGTGGTGGCCAATATCCGGGCTTCCGAGTTCCTGGATCACCATGCTTTCCTGGCGCGCTCGCTTGAGTGCGGCTCCTTCGCCTGCGGGCAGGAAGGACTCGCCGGGGGGGGCGCAGATCTGGCGGTGCTGTGCCGTTCCTGCTGGCGCAAAGTATTCCAGGAGCTGATGGCTTCCAGCGGGCATCAGCAGCGCAGGTTGTGCTTTCTAGGCGAGCACCCCTGCCAGGGGGGCTTCCTGCAGCGATCCCTGGTCACCGGGCACAGCCTCTGCCTCAACGATGGCCACTTCCATGTCCTCGTGGTCGAGCTGTCCGATCCGACCAACGGCGAGCGGGTATCGGTCTGTGCCTATTGTCAGCGCGTCCGGGACCGTGCGGGCCTCTGGCAGCCCTTCTCCTACTTTGTCTCCCAGCATTTCATGGTCTCGGTGACCCACGGCATCTGTCCCGAGTGCATCCGCCTCGGACGCTTCTGAGGCGAGGCGTCGAGGAGGATCACCCCTCCAGGCACTCCCGGGTCAGGGATTCGATCTTGGCGCTCAGCTTCTCGGTGCTGAGGATGTCGATGCACTTGTAGCCGCAGATGATCAGCTCCTCCTTCTCGAATCCCTTGAGGATCTTCGAGACGATCTGGCGGGAGAGGGAGAGCATGCAGCCCAACTGGTCATGGCTGATGTGGATGGTGCGCAGCTGGTAGGTCCCGTTGGGACCACCCTCCCTCAGGGAGAGGGCATGGAGCCGCTTGGCCACCCTGGCGGGGGCCGGCAGGTAGAGGAGCTCCATGAGATTGTTGACGATCTTGAGGGTCTGCCGGGCCAGGAGCCTGCCGATGTAGAACCAGAGCTCTGGACTGGTCCTGCCCAGAGCTTCAACGGCCGAGCCCGGGATGAAGAGGAGTTCGCACTCGGTGGCGGCGATGGCATTGAGGGGATAGGGGTTCCCGTTGATCACCTCGATGCAGCCGAACCAGTTCTGGACTTCCACGCTGAAGGGGATGGTGGTCTTTCCGTTGGGAGATGAGGCCGTCATCAGCACCAGTCCCCTGAGGATGCAATACATCCCCCGGGCTCGCTCCCCCGCCTGTAGAATCTGCTCTGACTGCCTGTAGCGCCTGATCCTGGCCTGCTTCAGCAGAGGGCCCGACAGGTGGGCCGGCATCTCGGAATACCAGCCGTGGCTGAGGACTGCGGCTTCGGTCTTTGGAGTATCCATGGTGGGTGTTTCGCTGCCCGGGGCGGACATAATGCTCCCTGCATACTGCTCACCCTGGGCGCCTGGAAGGCCCGGGGTGTCTGACTGGGGGACGGGGGACAACCTGCTCGTTGTAAAAAACGAAAGATCGTCGGTCCCATGAACTGAACTGGTGGCTTGTGGAAAAAAGCTAGGCCGAGCTTGTCAGACTGTCAATGCTGAGTTCCGGACATTGTCGCCAATCTTGCAATTCTTGAAATATTGGAATTTTTTAACTTGACGAGGATTCGTTCTGAGATGGGTAATCCAGGGCTGTCCCTGGAACAAGTGCTTGAATGGGGGGGAATAAGCGTATTCAAGCCGCTGGACGGCCCGGTCGATGAACAGGGGACCCGGCTCCAGTGGCGGCTGGGGTATGCTGGGACACCGCGGGGCATCTCGATTTTCCGGTCCACGTAGAGGTAGAGGTATGGCTATGGACATGTCGAGGAGCAGGGGGGGCGTATCGGCTGCGCTGGGCGGGCTCTTCATCCTGGCCCTGATCGGGGCCGCCTCGGGTGCGGGAGTCTGGGGGGCGATCCTCTTTTCCCTGTGCGGACTTTTGCTGTTGCTCTGCCTCCTGCTGACCTGGCGATCCCCTGCGTCGTCCTCCCTGGGGCTCTCCACCCGGGATGCCGCTGAGTTGGCTGGCGCCACCGATGACTCCGGGGTGCTGGCGCTGCTCCGGAAGGCTGGGCCCAGAGGTCCCCTCCATGCCCTCGGGGAGCTGGTTCTGAGGTTCGAGGCGCTGGGCAGGGAGGCCGAGGCCCATAGGGCAGAGTTGGAGAAGCAGTTCCGGTCCCTGGCGCTCCAGGGCGAGGCGGGTCCGCTCCTGGCCGGGCAGGAAGTCCCGCTTGCGGCCGCCCGGGGTCGCGTGGACGAACTGATCCACTCCCATGGAGAGCTGCAGCAGCACCAGGGCCGTGCCGGGGAGATCGCCCGGGCCTCCGCCGAGCGGATCGACGCCACCTACAAGGCGATCCAGGAAACCCAGGGTGCCATGGAGGAGCTGGCCCGTTACAACGGGGAGATCACCCATGTCTTCGCGGAGCTGACGGCTCAGTCCGAGCGGATCGGTCGGATCGTGGTCAGCATCCAGGAGATCGCGAGCCAGACCAACCTTCTGGCCTTGAATGCGGCGATCGAGGCGGCCCGCGCCCGGGAGGCCGGCCGTGGCTTCGCGGTGGTGGCCGACGAGGTCCGGAAGCTGGCCGAGCGGGCCGGTCAATCCAGCAACGAGATCGGAGAGATCGCAGCGGAAGTCCGCCGGACCACAGTGGATGCCGGGGCACGGGTGGAGGAGGCCGGAGGAAGCGCCCAGCAGGGATTGGAGCGGACCCGGGAGGCCCTTGCTGCCATGGACGCCGTGAGGGAGGGGGGCAAGAGGCGGGCGGCCAACATCCGCACCTCCAATGCCCACATCGAGCACCAGCGGCTTGGGGCAGAGACCCTGAGTCAGGACTTGGCCGCTCTGGAAAGGCTGGTGGGCTGAGATGAAGCTGCGGAACCTCATCTCCGTCCTGCCCGTGCTGGCCGCCGTTCTGGCGATGGTGGGCCTTCTGTCCTGCGAGGGCATTCTGGCCACAGTCCTCTTCCTGCTGCTGCTGGTGGGAAGCCTTGGAACGGTCTATCTGCTCCGCAGAGGGGGCGATGGGACCTCTGGACCGACTGGGGACCAGCTCAGGGCCCTGGCGGGCTCAGGGGACTGCGATGCGGTGGAGGCGCTTCTGGATACCGCAGCTCCGGGTACCCCTCTCCACCGGATCGGCGGGCTGCTTTCCGATCTGCGGAGGCGCTGTGGGGAGTCCCGGGAGGCCTGCGAAGAGGCCGAGCGGGTCCTGGAGACCAAGGCGGGTGAGGAGGGGCCGGAGGAGGCGCTCTCCCGGTTGATCGGGGCGCTCCGGGGAACGGTGGATGAGATGCTGCAGTCCCAGGCGGAGCTGTTGAACCATGAACAGCAGGCCGGGGAGGTGGCCAGGGCCTCCGCCAAGCATGTGGATGCCACCTATCAGGCGGTCCACGGAAGTCGGGAGGCCATGGAGGAACTCTGCACCTACAGCGGGCAGATCGCCCAGGTCTTCACTGAGCTCAAGACCCAGTCCGAGCGCATCGGGAACATCGTCACCAGCATCCAGGACATCGCCACCCAGACCAATCTGCTGGCTCTGAACGCCTCCATCGAGGCTGCCAGTGCTGGTGAAGCCGGGCGGGGCTTCTCGGTCGTGGCGGAGGAGGTCCGCAAGCTGGCGGAGCGGGTGAATGTCTCCAGCAACGAAATCGGAGAGATCGCCCAGGGGCTCCGGCAGACCGCAGTCGGGTCGAGTGTCCAGGTACTCAGGGCGGCTGAGGCGGCGTCCTTCGGGCATGAACGCACCCAGGCGGCCATCGCCGCCATGGATGAGGTTCTGGAGGGGGCCAAGCGGCGGGTCGAGATCATCAAGGCCGCCCAGCAGCACATGAAGCATCAGCGGGAGTGCTGTGAGGCCTTCAGCGGGGATCTGGCCACCCTGGAACAGTGAAGGGGCGCCTCAGGCGGGATCAGCCGCCTGAAGGTTCGCCGCCAGGGGCCCGGAGCCGGGATCCCGACCATAGCGGAGGGAGGCCGCCAGGGAGACCACCAGGATGGACCCGATGTTGTGGGTGATGGCGCCCAGGACCGGGGTGAGGATCCCGCAGGCGCTGGCGATGATGGCGGCGAGGTTGATGGCGAGGCTGAGCAGGATCCCCCGCCGGATGGTGCGGGCCATCCTCCGGCCCAGGCGCACCAGGAAGGGGAGCTGGTCGATGCGGTCGTTCATGAGTACCACGTCGGCTGTCTCCAGAGCCACGTCGACACCCCGGAGGCCCATGGCGATGCCGGTGGAGGCCTCTTTGAGCGCGGGCGCGTCATTGATGCCGTCCCCGACATAGACCGTCATGCCCCGGGTGTAGGCCCTGAGCCGGGCCAGCTTCCCTTCGGGCTTCTGCCCCCCGTGGAACTGGGTGAGCCCGATCTCCTCGGCCATCCTCTGGACCACGGGGTGGCGGTCTCCTGAGAGGATCACCAGGTCCCGGATGCCCTCAAGCCTCAGCTCCTGCATGGTCTGGGCAGCCTGGGCCCGGGGACCGTCGAAGAAGGCGAGCCGGCCGGCGTGCAGGCCATCCACCCGGACATCCACTTGGGTGAGTGGCCGGTCCCCAGCGTGCTCGCTGGTGAGGACCTCCACCTGTCGGGAGCCGACCCGGCCAGAGATCCCCCGGCCGATCTCATTGCGGATCTCCCGGCCCAGGGGGATCTCGATACCCAGAGCAGAAGCCCTGGCGACGATGGCCAGCCCCAAGGGGTGCAGGCTTCCCCGCTCCACCGCCGCTGCCAGGCGGAGCAGCTGGGTCTCTGTGAATCCTTCCGCCACCTCGATCTCAACCACCTCGGGTCGGCCCTGGGTCAGGGTGCCGGTCTTGTCGAAGAAGAAGCCCGAGGCCTCCGCCAGGTTCTCCAGGTGCTGCCCCCCCCGGATCAGGATCCCGGAGCGGGCCGCCCTGGAGATGGCCGCGACGGTGGAGACCGGGCTGGCGAGCAGGAAGGAGCAGGGGCAGCCGACGATCAGGACGGTGATCCCCCGGGTCAGGTCGTGGGTGAGGAGCAGGGTCAGGCCCGCACAGATCAGGATGGCCGGGGTGAACCAGGCTGCGTAGCGGTCCACGATCTTGCCGCTGCGGGTCTTCTGCTGCTCCGCCGCTTCCACCATCCGGATGATGCGGCCCATGGTGGAGTCCGGGCCCACCCGTTCGGCGCGTATCCGCATGAAGCCGTCGAGGCATCGGGTCCCTGCGAAGGCCTGTGCGCCCGTGGATTTGGCGACGGGGATGGACTCGCCTGTAATGGAAGATTCGTCAATATCAGCGTCGCCAGCCACCAGGGTACCGTCCACTGGGACGGTATCCCCTGCCCGCAGGATCAGGATGTCCCCAGGGCGGATGTCCTGGATCGGTACGCTGCATTCACCCTCTTCCGTCTCCAGGAGCGCGGTCTCGGGCGTCAGGTCCACCAGACTGCGGATGGCCTTCCGGGCCTTGTTGCTCACGGCCTCCTCGACCAGGGAGCCCAGCACCATGATGGCCGAGACCATGGCGCCTTCCGCGTAATGGCCGGAAACCAGGCATGCGATGAGGGCGATGCTGACCAGCTCATCCACATTGATCTCCCGTGCCAGGAGGCCTCGGAGGGCACCCAGGATGATGGGGAGTCCGTTGATGGCCAGGGCGAGGAGGAAGAGCACCGTGCCCAGAGGGCTCCGGACGGTGTCCGGGAGGGGAAGGACGTGGAGGAGGTAGCCCACCGGGATGAGGAGGGTTCCCCCCAGCCAGGTCAGGACCTCCCGGGAGCGGAAGACCTCCCGGTAGGCATGCAGGTCACTGAATCGTCCGATCATCTGCAACTCCTGCCGGCAGGGGGCCGGGCTAGGGTAGAGGCTAGTTCTATTAAATTTGAAATTCAAGAAGTTTGATGATCAAAATAAACAGGTCTCCCCCTCTGTCAGCCTGCCGCTGCCCTATCCTGGGGGATAGCGGTAGACTTGGTTCTGCGGGATCGGCCGCCCTCATGGACCGGGCCCTGTCGGGGATGCCGGGAGGGGCAGGGGGATGGCAGGGGCAAGGGGACTCAGGGTCTGGCGGGACGGCATCAATGAACAGACACAGTGAAGAGCAGCGTGAAGGTCTCTCCCGCCTGATTGTCGAATTCTACGAGCGGCTGTCGGCCTGGGAGGCTGCCGCGGTCAGGGGCAGCGGACTGAGTACCACCCAGAACCACATGATCGAGATCGTGGGTCATGCCGGCACCATCCAGATGAAGGACCTGGCGCAGATGACCGGGGTCACCACAGGGACCTTGACGGTCGCAGTGGATCGTCTAGAAGATAAAGGATTAATCAAAAGAGTGCCCAACCAAGCGGATCGCCGCTCGTACCTCATCGAGCTGACCGGGGCTGGACGGGAGGCTTTCAACAGGCATCACGCGGCCCATCTGGGCCTGACCGCGAGCATCCTGGAGGGGATGCCGGAGACAGACCGCCTGGTTTTCCAGGCGCTCATCGCCACCGCGATCCAGGCCATTCCTGGGACGCTGAGCCGAGACTGAGGGGCCTGCCAGGCATCCAGGTGGGTGGCTGGCGACCGGGTCCTGTTGGTGACTTGGAGGCCTGCTGTGGCAGTCTGCTCTGAGCTGGGGCTGTTGTGCATGTGATTCGATGTAAATGCAAGAAACGCGGGTATTGAAAAAAGTGTTCGCTGGAGTGTTGACGCTGGCTGCAGGTCTGGGATACGGTGGATCGTTGCTTCAACGAAACCGTATGTCGGTACTGCTGTATTGCATAACGGGACTCGACAAAACGCTCGCATGCCGCTCCTGAGGGCCCTGGATGGCCTTCCATGGGCTGATGCGCCCTCTTCTCAAGCTCGTCAAAGGCCCCCTGTCAGGACAGGGGCAGGCTTTTTGTGTTTATTGGAGTCCAATTATGAAAAAACAAATATTAACGCGCAGCGTGTGGTCCGGAGTGGCCTCCCTCTCGGCGGCCGCTCTGCTGGTACTCGCCGGTTGTGACAAGAAGCCCGCCAACGAGATTGTCATCGGCGCCATCAACTCGACCACCGGGACCTATGCCACCTTTGGCCAGGGCGGTGAGTTCGGCGTGAAGGTCGCCGTGGAGGACATCAACAACTCCGGCGGCATCCAAGTGGGTGACAAGAAGATGAAGATCCGTCTGGTCACGGTCAACAACGAGAGTGATCAGAACAAGACGGCCAGCCTGACCGAGGGGCTGATTCTCCAGGACAAGGTCAACTTCCTGGTCTCCGGTGACAACACTCCGCCCATGCACGCCGGGGTCTCCACCATGGCGGATCGCTACAAGGTCCCCTTCCTGGCCTCCGTGGGCCCCATGGAGCCCTGGCTGGGCCTGAAGAGCGAGTCTCCCACCAAGTGGGAATATTCCTGGGCCGTGGGCTGCTTCTCCATCAACACGCCCATCGAAGCCGGGGACCCCCGCGCCGGGAAGCCTGGGTACACCATCTTCAGCACTTGGACCAGCATGCTGGAGAAGTTCGGGGACAAGACGAACAAGAAGATCGGTATCCTCTGCGCCGACGACCCGGATGGCCGCGGGTGGTACGCCCTCTTCGGACCCTCCCTCCAGAAGCTGGGTTACACCGTGGTGGGCCTGGACCAGCACCTGGGCTTGGTCCCCAACGAGACCACGGACTTCTCCTCCATCATCAAGGCTTGGCAGGACGCCAAGGTCGACATCCTCTGGGGCAACTGCCCCGGCCCCTTCTTCGGGGCCTTCTGGAAGCAGGCCAAGGGCATGGGTTTCCATCCCAAGATGACCTCCATCGGTCGCGGTGCCATGTTCTATGACGATGTCAACGCCTGGGGCGGGGATCTGCCCCTGGGCGTCTCCACCGAGGTCTGGTGGGATCCCTCCATGGGCGGCACCCAGGGTATTGCTGGCCGCACCGGGAAGTCCCTGGCCGAGCGCTGGGTGAAGGATACCGGCCGCCCGTACATGCCCGCCATCTCCCCCGGGTACGCCTGCATGCAGGTCCTGGCCGACGCCATCAGCCGTGCGGGCAGCCTGGACCCCCAGAAGGTGAATGCCGCTCTGGCCAGCACCGACCTGGTGACCATCCGGAATCGGGTGAAGTTCGACCAGAACCACTTCGCCCATCTGCCGATCGCCTTCGGGCAGTGGTTCAAGACTGACAAGCCCCAGAAGTGGGAATTGAAGATCGTGAATTCGCGCCATGACTTCTGGCCCACCACCGGTGAACCCGTCTTCCCCATGCCCTGATTCAAACTGTATAAGATGCCCGCTTCCACGTTTTCAGTGGAAGCGGGCATCGGTCTGTACGGCTTTCCCAAAAAAAAGGGGCTTTCCTCTTTATCGCCGTATGGTACTCATGTATCGTAACTCGGTACCACATGCCTCACCCCCACTGAATGCTCCTGGGTCATTTCCTGATGTCCAGGATCCTTCAGGATCCAACCCGAGATCCGCGGACTGCCAAGGGCAGGCCGTCGGAGATACGTCCAAACGGAGGTTTCCATGCAGAGAACTGAAGTCGGGCGGAGTGCCCGGCGTTATTTCGCCGGGGCCCTGGCCCTCTCCGCCGCGGCGGTGTTTGCGCTCACTGGCTGCGACCAAAAGAAGGCCGATGTGATCGTGCTGGGCAGCATCAACCCCACCACCGGCATGTACGCCTCCTTCGGGCAGGGCGGCGAGTTCGGTGTCCAGGCGGCGGTCGAGGACCTCAACAACGCCGGTGGCATTCAGGTCGGCGACAAGAAGATGAAGATCAAACTGGTCACCGTCAATGACGAGAGCGACCCCAACAAGGTGGCCAGCCTCACCGAGGGCCTGATCCTCCAGGATCATGTCAACTTCATCGCCGCCGGTGACGCCCCCCCGCCGATGCAGGCTGGCATCTCCTCCATGGCCGATCGCTACAAGGTGCCCTATGTGGGCTCCGTGGGCCCCTTTGAGCCCTGGAATGGCATGAAGCAGGAGTCCCCCACCAAGTGGCAGTACACCTGGGCCGTGGGCGGCTTCTCCATCAACACCCCTGTGAAGGCCGGTGATCCCCGGGCTGACAAGCGCGGCTACACCGTGTTCAACACCTGGACCGGCATGCTCGACGAGTTCGGTCCCAAGACCAACAGGAAGATGGGCATCATCTGCTCCGACGATCCCGACGGACGCGGCTGGTACAGCCTCTTCGGGCCCTCCCTCCAGAAGCTCGGTTACACCGTGGTGGGCCTGAACAAGAATCTGGGCCTGGTACCCCTGGAGACCACCGACTTCTCCTCCATCATCAAGTCCTGGCAGGACGCAGGGGTTGAGATCATCTGGGGCAACTGCCCCGGGCCCTTCTTCGGCGCCATGTGGAAGCAGGCCAAGGGCATGGGCTTCAAGCCCAAGATGGTCGCCCTGGGTCGTGCCGCCATGTTCCCCCAGGATGTCTCCGCCTGGGGCGGTGACCTGGCCGATGGCGTGAGCACCGAGATCTGGTGGGATCCCAAGATCGAGGGCATCGAGGGTATCAATGGCACCACCGGCCAGTCCCTGGCTGCGCGCTGGGAGAAGGCCAAGAGCCAGCCCGCCTACCCCGCCATCTCCCCGGGCTACGCCTGCGTCCAGGTGCTGGCCAATGCCATCACCCGCGCTGGCAGCCTGGATCCCGAGAAGGTCAACGCGGCCCTGGCCACCACCGACATGATGAGCATCCGCCATCGGGTGAAGTTCGATGAGAACCACTTCAGCCATGTGCCCATCGCCTTCGCCCAGTGGTTCAAGACCAGCACCCCCGGGAAGTACGATCTGAAGATCACGTACTCGGATCACAGCTTCTGGCATACCACCGGCAAGGCTGTGTTCCCCATGCCCTGATCCTCCAGAGATCCGGTGGGACCGCCCGCATGCCTTTCCAGGCTGCGGGCGGTTCTGATTCACGAGGGGCGGAAAATCAGCAAGGCGCTCAAGGGCTGGCAGCGGAATGTGCTAGCCTTGCCCCCAACCAAATCTCCTGGGGTGACGACCATGACTGCAGGGTGGTTGCTGCTGGTGGAAGACGAGCCGGCCCAGCGTCAGCTTCTGGCTGCCTATCTGGGGCGGGCGGATTATGGCGTTCTCGAGGCGGGGAGTATGGCCGAGGCCCAGGCCCAGCTTGCCGTCGGACGTCCGGACCTGGCGGTCGTTGACCTGAACCTGCCGGATGGGGATGGTCTTGAGCTGGCCTTGGGCCTCTCCCAGGGGGGCCTACCAGTGATCGTGGTCTCCGCCCGTGAGACGGACCGGCTGAGGGGGTTGGAGGCCGGGCTGGACGATTTTGTTGTCAAGCCATGTAACCCCAGAGAGTTGGTGGCGCGGGCCAGCAATATCCTGCGACGATGCCGGGGCCAGAGAGTGACAGGGCTGTGCGTCTTTGGTCCCTATCGGCTGGATGCGGAACGTCGCCTGGTCCTGGATGCCGGGGGAGGGGTCATTGCCCTTACCCGAGGGGAGTTTGACCTCCTGGGGGAGCTGGTCTTGGCTCGCGGGAGGGTGCGGACCCGGAGTCAGCTGGCCGAAGCCCTCAATCCCGAAGGTGGGTCAGGGTCCTGGCGGAGTGTGGATGTACTCATGTCGCGGTTGCGCCAGAAGCTCGAGGCAGATCCCCACAAGCCAGCCCTACTCCTCACGGCGCCTGGGTACGGATACCGCTTGAATGCCTGAGCCTCTGAAGGCCCTGGAGGCCCTACTGGTTCCTTGGACCGGAGAGTTCAGAGACCGGGACGCGGAGAAGGCCTATCTCCTGGATGCTCTGCCCCGCCTGGGACGGCAGATCAGGCTGGTGCTGGGCACGGCTGGCTTCATGTACCTCTGTGCCATTGGACTGGACTGGACCATCCTGGGCCGCGGCCCGGATTTTCTGTGGATGGTAGGGCTGCGCGTGGGGGATGCCTTGCTGCTGGCGTTATGCTGTGGCAAAGCGGGCCGCCCCTGGGCATGGTTCCCCTGGCTGGTGGCGCTCACGCTGCTGCTGGTCGGGGTGACGGAGCTGGTGGAGGTGCACCTGATCCATGGGGAAGCTGCGGCCCGGGGGGACCTCCCTTTTGTGCTGGTGATCATCCTGATGGCCTATGTCATGGTCCCCAACCGGATCCTGATCACCTTGGCGGTGGGAGGGTTCCTCGGTGCCCTCTTCGTCCTCCACGAGGCACTCCAAGTGGGGCCGGTGGCTCCTTCGGTGATCCTCATGCTGGTGTACATGGTGATGGCGAATGCCACGGGTTATGTCTTCCAATACTCGTGGAATCGCCTCGGGAGGCGGGATTATGCCCTTCGCTGTGCACTGGAGCGGGAGGTGGGGGAGCGCCAGAGGGCCGAGGACGAGGCCAAGGCGGCCAATGCTGCCAAGAGTCGTTTCCTCGCTGTCATGAGCCACGAAATCCGGACCCCCTTGAACGGGGTCATGGGGGGCTTGCAACTGCTCGAGGAGATGGAAGTGCGGGAGGGGCAGCGCCAGCCCCTGGAGATCGCGATGCGGAGCGGTGAGCAGCTCAGCCTCCTCCTGGACGATATCCTGGATCTCGCCCGGATCGAGGCGGGACGGCTGGAGCTGGTGGTGGAGCCCTTCAGTCCCCTGGAGTTGCTCGCCTCGATCCATGCCGTGCTCTACCCGAAGGCCCGTGCCAAGGGGCTTGCCCTGCGTCTGGATCATCCCCGGAACCTCCAGGGGGTGCTGGAGGGGGATGTCCTGAGGCTGAGGCAGATCCTCCTCAACTTGGCCGGGAATGCGGTCAAGTTCACGGAACGGGGGGAGGTATTGATATCCCTTGAGCTGCAGGAGGCATCAGAACTGCCTGGACGGGTCCGATGTCTGTTTTCTGTGGCTGACACCGGCCCGGGGATCGATCCAGCGGACCAGTCCCGGCTCTTCGGGCCCTTTGAGCAGGGGGAGGCACCGGCCCGGCGCAGCCATGGTGGGGCCGGGTTGGGGCTGGCCATCTCCAGGGAACTGGTGGAGGCCATGGGGAGTCGGCTGGAAGTCCAGAGCTGTCCCGGCCAGGGGAGCACCTTCCGCTTTGGGTTGACCCTGGCCGTTGGGGCGGCTCTGCAACCCAGTCCGGTGCCGCGTCCCTCCCCTGGGGGGCTCCGGGTTCTGGTCGTGGATGACCTGGAGGCCAACCGGGTCGTGGCTCTGGGACTCCTGCAGAGCCTGGGGCATCTTGGCGTTTGCGCTGACAGTGGGGCCGCCGCCCTGGACAGGTTGCGCGCGGGGGGTGTCGACGCGGTCTTTCTGGATCTCCACATGCCTGACATGGACGGGTTGGAGGTGCTCCATTCCATCCGGGCCATGGAGGCGGTGCCGGGCGCACTTCCCGTATTCCTCGTCAGTGCGGACACTGAGCGCACCCTGGTCAACGCCTGTCTTGAGGCCGGTTTTTCCGGTGTGATCCCAAAGCCTGTGCGAAAGGAGCGCATGGCGGACCTGTTGTCAGGCATCGAAGCCTCAAATCCTGCCTCAGCGCAGGAGGCTCCTCTCAAGCCCCTGGTGGACTGGGTATTGGTACGGCAGTACGAGAAGGACCTGGGGCCGGAGGTATGGAGTGAGGCCGTGCGGGCCTGCCGTAACTCGGCCGAGATCTGCATGGAGGCCTTGAAGAGGCCTGGGGCCGTGGGCGGGGCTCTCCACAGTCTGGGTGGGCTGGCCTCGACCTATGGCCTGACCAGGCTGCATGCTGAGATCCTGCGCTTGGAGGAGGTCTGCTGCACAGGCCCGGTCCCGGCACCTTCATCCCTGGAGGCGCTTGGCCAGGCATCGCTCGCGGCACTGGAGGCGGGGCCGGGGAGTGATCCCCTTGTCTCATAATGGTGGTTCAGCAGGGGATGGCGTACATGGGCAAAGCGAGACAGAGCGGTAATGAGCGGTCTTCAGGGCTCCATCCCAGGACCCGCTTCGGTGACCGCTATGATCTGCCGGCTCTGGTACAGTCCTCTCCGGGCCTGGCGCCCTTCGTCTTCCGCAATCCCTACGGGGACCTGTCCGTGGATTTTGCCGATCCGGGAGCGGTGCGGGCCCTGAACCGGGCCCTCCTGGTCCACCACTACGGGATCCGGGGCTGGGAGATCCCCCCGGAGTTCCTCTGTCCCCCCATTCCGGGGCGGGCAGACTATATCCATGTCCTGGCGGATCTCCTGGCCGAGTCCGGGACTCCTGCCCCGGGGGCTGCGATCCGGGTTCTGGATGTCGGGGTTGGGGCCAGCTGCATCTATCCCATCCTGGGGCAGCGCGAGTACGGTTGGCACTTCGTGGGCTCGGATACCAACCCCCGGGCACTGGCTTCGGTGGGCCGGATCCTGGCGGCGAATCCGGATCTGGGGGCGGTCGTCGAGCTGCGACGGCAGCATGACGAGGCCACCGTCTTCCGTGGGGTCATCAGGGAGGGGGAGAGCTTTGAGCTCACCCTGTGCAATCCCCCCTTCCACGCCTCGCCCCGGGAGGCCCGGGAGGGGAGCCAGCGGAAGTGGCGCAACCTGGGGAAGAGGAGTGGCGGGCAGGCGCCGGTCCTCAACTTCGGGGGCCAAGCCTCTGAACTCTGGTGCCCTGGGGGGGAGGCGGGCTTCATCCGGCGCATGATGGCTGAAAGCGCCGAGCGGCCCACTTGCTGCCTCTGGTTCACGACCTTGGTGTCCAAGTCCGCCAGTCTGCCCGGGCTGAAGGTCGAGCTCAGGAGACTGGGCGCCCTGGAGATCCGGGTCCTGGAGATGGCCCAGGGCCAGAAGCGCAGCCGAGCGCTGGCCTGGACCTTCCTGGAGCCGGAGGCACGGAGGGCCTGGATCCGCAGCCTCAGATGAGCAGGGAGACGATCCCTCCGACCTTGGCAGCGGCACCCACCCACTTGCCGGCGGTGTAGGCGTCCTTGGATTCCTCCGATTCACTGGGCTTGTCGAGGTCCAGGGCCCCATAGGTGAAGGACTTGAGGGAGGACGGTTCCGATGAAGCCTCCCGGGTCCCCTCCCCGCCCGGGTCGGCGGAGGCCTGGGCTTGGGCCGGGGTGCTGCTGGGGCGGGACTCCTTGGATGGCGTCTCCCCGGCCTTGTCCGCCGGGAGGGCGGAGAGTGCCTGTGTGCTGCTGGGGGTGCTGGAGAGCGGGGAGATGCCCATAAAAACCTCTGGACTGCCTGGACAATGGGCTGATCGGCAACTTCGGGTCATACCTGAAGGGGGTCCGACCATTTTCCCCGGAATTCACCTCGGTGGGCAGGGTTCAGCGGGCATTCTGCCAGGGGCCCGCATTGTGGACCTCCTGGAATCCCTGGGAGAGCAGGAACTGCATGGCCTGCCCACTCCGGGCACCGCTGGCGCAGCAGACCAGGATGGGGCGCTGGCGCTGCAGTTCCCCCAATCGCCGCGGGAGCTCGTCCAAGGGGATGTTGAGGCTGCCGACCACATGGCCTCCACCGTATTCGGCCCGGGTGCGCACATCCAGCACGAGGGCATTGCGGCTCTTGAGATCGTTGAGAAGGTCCACGGAGAGTCCCCTGGCGTTCCTGACGAAGCGGAGCACAAGCCGCAGCACCAGGAGGATGATGAAGGCGATGACGATGAGGCGGAGGGTGGAGCCCAGCATCACCTGGCTCCCAGGGCCTGCAGGAGGGTCTCGGGCTGCTGGACGCCGACGAAGCGCTGGACCTCCTTGCCGCCCCGGAAGACGATCAAGGTCGGGATGGCCTCGACGCCGAAGCGCTTGGCCAGTTCGCGCTGTTCATCGACATTGACCTTGCCGAAGAGCGCCCGGCCCCCGGCCAAGCCGGCGGCCTGGTCCACCAGCGGACCCTGTGTCCTGCAGGGGCCGCACCAGGGAGCCCAGAAGTCGAGGAGAACGGGCTTGTCCCCGCTGACAAGGGCCTGGAAGCTGGCGGAGGTGACGGTCTGGACCGGGCCGGCCTCGGCGGTGGTGGAGGGCTTGGGCGTCTCGGTCCCGGAAGGGGAGCAGGCCAGGATGAGGGCTGTGGCGAGGGCGGGGAGGGCAAGGGCGGTGAGGGTCTTCATGGGGCTCCGATCTCAGGCGAGGGCAGCCACCAGAGTGGCGGCATCCTGGACCCCTGTGAAGCGCTGGGCGATCTGCCCCTGCTTGAGGACCACGAGGGTTGGGATGGCCTGGACCCCGAACTGCTGGGCCAGGGCGGACTCCTCATCGACATTGACCTTGCCCACGACGGCGCGGTCCCCGACCTGTTCGGCCACCTGGTCCAGGATGGGGCCCTGGGTGCGGCAGGGGCCGCACCAGGGGGCCCAGAAGTCGATGAGGACCGGTTGCTGAAGGGCCTTGACCTTGTCGAAGGCAGCGGTGGTGATGTTGAGGACGGCGGCGGAGGCCATGGGTGTTTCCTTGGTATGGGCCGGGCGGATCAGCGCGGCAGGGTGAAGAGGAGGCCGAGGACGGCCCCGTAGATCGTGGAACGGAGGGGGGTGGCGGTGAGGGGGCAGGCACCGGTGCGGCAGCCCACCAGCTTCTGCCAGCCGAAGCCCAGCCCCCCGCCCACCAGGACGCCGATCAGGATCGGGCGGAATTCATGGAAGCTCATCCTCGCGCCTCACTTCAGCCCGCAGGCACTGCGCCCCTGGATCCCGAGCTTGGCGAGGATCTGGGTGCCCAGGCACCAGTTGGTGAGGCCGCTCTGGAAGAGGTTGAGGCCGACGAAGAGCGCCAGGAGCAGCCACCAGGGGCTGACCCAGTGTCCCAGGGCGAGGCTCAGGAGGACAAGGGTTCCGGCGAAGGTGTGGATGATGCGGTCGATGGACATGGTTCACTCCTGTTCGGAGAGTCCGGCCTCGGCGCCCTCCCGCTGGAGACGGGCAGCGCGGCCCCGGCGGGCCATGAGGTAGTAGAGGACGGGGATGGAGGGCACGGAGAGAAGGGTGGCGGCGACGGAGCCCGCCATGAGGCTGATGGCCAGGCCCTGGAAGATGGGATCGGCGAGCATCACCAGGGAACCCACGATCACGGCGGCGGCGGTGAGGAGGATGGGGCGGAAGCGGACGACCCCGGCTTCCTCCACCGCCGCCTCGAGGGGCATGCCCTCCCGCAGCTTCAGCTCGATGAAGTCCACCAGGATGATGCTGTTGCGCACGATGATGCCCGCTCCGGCGATGAAGCCGATCATGCTGGTGGCGGTGAAGAAGGCCCCCATGAGCCCGTGGGCCGGGATGATGCCGATGAGGGAGAGGGGGATGGGCACCAGGATCACCAGGGGCAGTTCGAAGCTCTCGAACCAGCCCACCACCAGGACATAGATGAGGATCAGCACGGCGGCGAAGGCCAGGCCCAGGTCCCGGAAGACCTCGAGGGTGATGTGCCACTCGCCGTCCCATTTCATGATCAGGTTCTCAGTGTTCTCAGGGTGGGCCAGGCCCAGCCGGGCGATGGGCTTGCCATCGGTGCCCTTCATGGCGTCGATCTTCTTGTTGAGGGCTGCCAGGGCATAGACCGGGCTCTCGATGGTCCCGGCGAGATCGCCGAAGACGTAGCTCACGGGCATCAGGTTTTCGTGGAAGATCGGTGCATTCTCCCGGCCCTGCTCGACCCGCACCAGCTCGGAGACCGGCACGGCACCCCTGGCTCCGGGGACCGTGAGCTGCAGGAGGCTGTCCAGGTGCTGACGGGAACTCTCGGGCAGCTGGAGGATGACGGGCACCTGGGCCGCCCCACGGAGGACATGGAAGGTGCCGAGCTCCATGCCCTGGCCGGCCATGTAGAGGGTCTGGACCACATGGGCGGGGGCGACGCCGTGGAGGGCGGCCTTCTCCCGGTCCAGGACCAGGCTGTCTTTGGGGGCAGTGGGGTTCAGGGTCGAGTCCACATCCACCACGCCATCGACGGACTTGAAGGCCTGGAGGACCTGAGTGGAGAGGCGCTCCCGCTCCGCTTCGGTAGGACCGTAGATCTCGGCCACCATGGTGTCGAGCACCGGCGGTCCGGGGGGGATCTCCACCAGCTTCATGCGGGTGCCCGCAGGCAGGGCAAGCTTCTGGAGCTCGGGGCGCAGGCGCACCACGATCTGGTGGCTCTGTTCGCTGCGGTCACCCTTGGGCACCAGGTTCACCTGGATGTCGGCCATCTCGGCCCCCTGGCGCAGGAAGCTGTGGCGGACCATGCCCACGAAGGTGAAGGGGGCGGCCTCACCGGAGTAGATCTGGACGTCCCGGACGGTCTTCTCCTGCATCAGGCGCCGGGCCAGGGTCTGGGCGGCGGCCATGGCCTCCTCCCGGGGGGTTCCCGCCGGGAGGTCCAACTGGACCATGAATTCCGACTTGTTGTCGAAGGGGAGCATCTTGACCTTGACCCAGCCCAGGCCCACCAGGGACATGGCCCCCAGCAGCAGCAGGATCACAAGGGTGAAGAATCCGACCCGGACCTTGGGCTGGGTGATCAGGGCGTGCATGGCGCGGCGGTAGGTCCTCGTCATGGCGTTCTCGGGGGCGGTGTCCGGGTGGAGCCCGGCCTCGTGCTCCGCGGCCTCCGTGGGTTCCGGGGGGGCCTCGCCGGGATCGGCCGGGTGGAGGCCGGAGGCATCGGTCTGGGGCAGGTGGGCCTCGTGGCGGAACACCTTGAGGCTGGCCCAGGGGCTGATGACGAAGGCGATGACCAGGCTGAAGAGCATGGCCAGGGAGGCGCCGATGGGGATGGGCCGCATGTAGGGGCCCATCAGGCCGCGGACGAAGGCCATGGGCAGGATGGCGGCGATGACGGCGAAGGTGGCCAGGATGGTGGGGTTGCCCACCTCGTCCACCGCCTCGATGACCACCCGGGCGAAGCTCTTGTGCTGCCCCGGCAGGTGCATGTGCCGGTGGATGTTCTCCACCACCACGATGGCGTCGTCCACCAGGATGCCGATGGAGAAGATCAGGGCGAAGAGGGTGACCCGGTTGAGGGTGTAGCCCATGAGGTAGGTGAGGAGCAGGGTCAGGGCCAGGGTCACGGGGACGGCCACGGCGACCACCACGGCGCTCCGCCAGCCCATGGCCAGCAGGATGAGGACGATGACGCTGAGGGTAGCGATGAGCAGGTGCTCGATCAGTTCATTGGACTTCTCGCCGGCGGTCTCGCCATAGTTGCGGGCGACGGTCAACTTCAGCTCCCGGGGGACCAGGCCGCCCCGGAGGGCCTCCACCTTGTTCAGGACCTTTTCAGCCAGGGCGGTGGCGTTGGTGCCCGCCCGCTTGGAGACCGTCAGGCTCACGGCGTTCTCGAAGGATCCGTGCTGGCCGAAGGCCACCAGGGGAGGCGTCGGTTCCGGCCCATCGGTGACCGTGGCCACATCGCCCAGGTAGATGGGGCGCTGGTTGCGGACCGCCACCACCAGGCGCTTGATCTCCGAGGAGTCGAGCATGAAGTCGGTGCCCTCCAGGAGGGTGCGCTTCCCGCGGTCCACCAGGGCTCCGGCGGGGAGCTGGGCATCGGCGCTCATGAGGGCGGGCTGGAGCTCCGCCAGGGAGAGACCCAGGCTGCGGAGGCGATCGGGATCGGGTTCGATGCGGACCACCCGCCGGGCCCCGCCGATGACCTTCACCTGGGCGGTGTCGGGCACATGGGAGAGCTCCCTGGCCAGCTCGTCGGCCATGGCGCGGAGGGTCCCCGGGGTCTGGTTCTCACCGTGGAGGGTGAGGACCAGGAAGGGGACATCATCGATGGTCTGGATCCGCACCAGGGGCTTCATGGCCTGGCTGGGGAGGATCTCCGGATGGGCGTCGATCTCCTGGTGGACCTTCACTAGGCTGGGCTCCTGGGGCTCATTGACCTTGAAGCGGACGGTGATGAGGGCCATGCCGGGCATGCTGGTGCTGTAGATGTACTCCACCCCGGGGATACCCCAGAGGCGCTTCTCCAGGGGCGTGGTGACCTGGCTCTCGATCTCCCGGGGGCTGGCTCCGGGGCAGGGGACATAGACGTCCACCATGGGGACCACAATCTGGGGCTCCTCCTCCCGGGGGGTGAGGGCCACGGCCATGATGCCCAGCAGCAGGGAGGCCAGGACGATCAGGGGGGTGAGCTTGCTGCGGAGGAAGGTCCGGGCCAGGCGTCCCGCCAAGCCCAGCTTGAGGTTCCCGATCATTTCAGCACCTCGATGGGCTGCCCGTCCTTGAGGTCGCCGGGAGTGTCGACGACCGGTTCACCACTGGCGAGTCCGGCCCGCACGGGATAGCGGTCCCCCTGGCGTTCGCCCAGGGAGAGCCAGCGCAGCTGGGCCTTGCCGTCGGCGGCCACGAAGACCCCATGGAGCTCACCGCGCTGGACCAGGGCGCTGGCGGGCACGAAGATCGTGCCGGAGCTCTCCAGTCCCTTGGTGGGCAGCAGGAGCCGGGCAAAGCTGCCGGTCCGGAAGGCCGGGCTCCCCTTCAGCACACGGGCCCGCAGAGCGGATCGGTGGGAGATGGGGTCGCCGCCAGGGGCCAGGGCGGTGATTTCGGCCTGGCCGGTGTTGCCGTCCACGTCGAAGGCGAACTTCCGGCCCATCTTCAGGCCTTGGCTCTCCTGTTCGGAGAGGGTGGCGGTGAGCTCCAGGGCCCCCTGGCCCTCCAATTCCACCAGGGGAGCCCCGGGCCCCACGAAGTCGCCTTCATTGACCCGACGGGCCTGGATGACCCCGGCGAAGGGCGCCCGGATCTCGGTGAAGGCCAGATTGGCTTTGACACCCGCGACCCCGGCCTGGGCCTGGGCCAGCTGGGTCTGGGCCATCTCCAGCTCGCTGGGGGTGGCGGCGCTCTGCTGGGCCAGGTTGGCGATGCGCTGGTAGTGTGCCTTGGCTGCGGCGAGCCCGGCCTCCGCGGCCTTGAGGGCCCCCTTGAGGTCATCATCGGCCAGGCTGATGAGCAGGGTCCCGGCGGCCACCCGGGCGCCCTCGGAGACATGGACCTGCCGCACGGAAGCGGCCATGCGGGTGGAGATGACCGCCCGCTGGGTAGAGGTCAGGGTCCCCGCGACCCAGCCCTGGCTCTGGCTGGAGCCGGCCTGGACGAGCCTGACCTGCGCCTTGGGGAGCTGGGGCCCTTCATCGGCGGGCTTGTGGCCGCATCCCAGGCTCAGGACCAGGGCGAGGGTGCTGAGGGCGAGGGGCTTCATCATGGCTGGACTCCTTCGACGGGCTGGCCCAGGGCGAGGGCGAGCTGGGCTTGGCTGATTCTCAGATCGAGCTCGCTGGCGAGCAGGAGGGTGCGGGCTCCGGAGAGGCCCGTCTCGGCATCCAGGACCTCCACCAGAGGGAGGAGTCCCTCGTGGTGCCGGGCCAAGCGGAGGGTGCGGACGGCCTCCGAGGCGGTCACTGCCTCCCGGGCGGACTTCAATCGGGCGACGGCGGTCTCCACCGCCCGGCGGGCTTCATCGACCTCCCGGGAGGCCTGCTGCTCCTGCCACTTGAGGTTGAGCTCAGCCGCCCGCTCGGAGGCACGGGCGGCCTCCAGGCGGCGCCGGTCGGGGCCGGAGAAGATCGTCCACTTGGCGCCGATGCCCAGGGTCGTCCAGTTGCCTCCCCCGTTCCAGGTGTAGCGGGCGGTGCCCCAGGTGGCGGTGAGGCCCACCTCTGGCAGGAGGCTGCCCCGGCTGGCGCTGACCCCGGCGCGGGCGGCATGGACCTGGAGCCGGGCGGCCTGCAGGTCTTGGCGTCCGCTGGCTTCAGAGGCCGGGCCCGCCGTCGGCCCTCCTTCGATGGGGGTGAGCAGATCAGCATCCTGGACTGAGCCCCCGGTCAGGAGGGCGAGTCCGGAGAGGGCGCTGGCGAGGTGCTGGTGGGCTTCCGCCAAGGCCGCCTCTGACTGGGCGCGGAAGGCGCTGGCCCTAAGGGCCTCGGACTTGAGCATGAGTCCCTGGTCCACCCGCGCCTGGATGAAGCGCTCGGTCTCCCGGGCCTGGCGCAGCGTGTCCTCGGCATAGCTCAGGCCCTGGTGGGCCACCTGGGCTCCGAAGTAGGCCTTGACGACGGCGAGGGCCACCTGTTGGCGCCTGTAGTCCTGCTGGGCTGCCTCGGCCCCGGCCATGGCCTCACCGGCCCGCCCCGCAGCGGTGATGCGTCCGCCTGCGTAGAGGGGTTGGGCCACGGTCACGCTCATGCCGAAGGCGGTGAGGGCATCGGGGTGGTTGAGGCTTGCCGGGTTGAAGTCCGCCATGCTGATCCGGGCCTGGTCCAGGTGGGTGCCGAAGACCATCATGGGCTCGTCGGTGCGCTGGAGACCTGCGCTGGTGGAGAGGGTCGGCAGCCGGAGCGCCTTCATGGCCTCGGACTCGGCCCTTGCCCGGTCCACCATGGCCTGGCCGGCCTGGAGGCCGCTCTGGTCGTGCCAAGCCCTCCGGATGGCCTCCTGGATGCTCAGGGGATCAGCAGCGGAGAGAGCAGGGAGGGCGAGGAAGAGAAGTGAAGCAGACTTCTTAACCATACAGGCATACTCCGGGGCAAAAAAGGGGCTTCTCAGCCCAGGGCCTTGTAAGTCTGGCGGGCGCGCTCGCTGACATGGCCGCAGACCAGATGACAGATGTTTTCGACCAGAGGCAGCAGGGGCTTGAAGAAGACGCTGTTCCCCTGGGGCTCCCGCTCCACCAGTCCGACCCGTACCAGGCAGGCCAGGTGCTTGCTGGTGTTGGCCTGGGAGAGCCCGGCGGACTCGGCGATGCTGCCCTGGTTCATGGGCTCGCCCGCCTCCAGCAGGGAGCGGAGGATCTTCAGGCGGGAGGGGTCCCCGAGGGCGGCGAACAGGTCGCTCACTTCGTCGATCATGGGATTGGTCATGGGGGGCTTCATGGGGGCCTCGTCTACAACCAAATGGTAATACAGTTGAAGTCTCTTGCAAGGGGGAAAATGGGCAGGGGGTATCTTCAAGTTTCTGAGGCCGTAACGGGTCAGGGGATGAGGATGCGTCGTCTCATCACCCCCTGCGCGGGGGTGTGAGTCCCCTGAGACCCGTGGAGCCAGGCCTTGGATGGCCTGGCTCCACTGCTGCGGCACTTGCAGGGCCGATCGATCCTCAGGGGTCAGCCCCTCGCAAGGCTGAACCGTCTCATTGGCTCACCCAGTAGGTGACCACCTTGAAGGGGAAGTTGTAGGCGGTGTTGCCGGATGAATCGGTGTAGGAGATCGGGTATTTCCCGTTCCCGATGGCGTCCACGTAAGTCACGACGCCCCAGTTGTAGAGCAGGGAGCTGGTGTAGTAGTCGGGATCCAGGCCCCCTACGGAGCCGCCGATGGAAGTCCCCAGGGTTGTGGAGGTCCGGAT
Organism: uncultured Holophaga sp.; assembly: GCF_963677305.1. Lineage (GTDB taxonomy): Bacteria > Acidobacteriota > Holophagae > Holophagales > Holophagaceae > Holophaga. The sequence continues at coordinate 88,511 of NZ_OY781925.1, read as the reverse complement.
CGCAATCCCCAGGCTTGTGGATGCGGAGGCTCCGACAAGGATCGCAAAGGAGGCTTGGCTCTCGGACTCGGTCTCCCAGGTGAACTCCGCCGAGGTCGCTGCGGTCACGCTGGTGGCGTAGTTCATGGTGTTGTAGAGATTGCCCCGGGGAACGATCCCCGCACCGACGTTTTCGATCACCAGGAGCTGGGTCGGGTCCAGGGTCTTCGCCAGCGCCTGGGTGTAGCCCATATAGGACAGGGGGTTCCCGATGGTGTGCTGCAGGACGGTGCCGTCGACGTCGGGGTAGTCCCCATTGTGTTCGTTATAGAACGCCACATCCGTGAACTGGAGGACGGACTTGCGGGTCTTCTGGACCACCACGATCTCGCCTTCCTTCAGCTTTGAACCGGCACCCACCTTGGTCACCTGATAGCGGTAGCAGTCCACCGGCACGGAGCTGAAGAGGACGGCGTCGGTGCCCGCGTAGGTGTCGTACGAGATGTTCCGTTCGTAGGCCGCATCGACATCCACGGAGAAGTTGGCCGAGTACTTCACGGTGGTTTTGGACTCGAACTCGCCGTTGCTGATGACGGGGATCTCGGCCTTGGCCCCCAGGGAAACGCTGTAGGCGACGCCGAATTTCACGCTGGCGCCCACGGAGGACCCGACGGACATGCCGAACTGAGTGTAAGAGTTGCCTGTCTGCTGGATGTAGTCCGAACCGTCCGCCTTCATCACGCCCCAGTAGGGCGGGGAGGCCAGCACCGCGATGATGAGCGGGCGGCTGAAGAGGGTCGCCACCCCGAGGTACTTCATCTGGGTCTGGTCCGTGTTGATGTCCGCAGCCAGGAGATACTCCACACGGTAGTCGCTGTTCGAGGTCCAGACCGGGATGGTATCTCCCTCGGCCATGGCTGCGGCGGTGGAGTCGTAGTAGAAACGCCGCACGTAGTTCCGGGACTGGTCCAGCACAAGGATCTCGTCACCGCCGTTCGGATCCTGGGTGAAGCGCCCGGCCACCATCTGTCCGTACCAGGTCTGGCTGGTGCGGTTCGTGATCTCCGAGGCCCCCTGGGAGATGCCGAGCCAGGTGTAGGGCTGCCCGGTCGCATACATGTCGCGCCCCGTCCAGACGAAGAGGTTCTGGGCCATGAAAGCCAGGGTTGTGCCGTCATAGGTCAGCAGGCTCTGGCAGGTTGCGACCTGGGTGGTTCCATCCCCCTTGACATCGCCCAGGGCCAGGGCGGGTGCGGCATGGTCCCAGTCCCGCCGGTTCGTCCAGTCCTGCCCGGTATCGTTTGTATTGCCCGGCCACTTCCAGACCTGGGATTGGAGATCCTCGGTCAGGTAGGCCCCGTCCACGAAGGCGGAGGTCCAGGTCTTGGTTGAATAGGAATAGGTGACATGCAGCAGGGTCGTGCAGAGCTGCGACTTGTCCGAAAGGAGTCCCGAGAGCACGATCTCCGGGGTGCCGTCCCCGTCCAGATCCCCGATCCGCACCTCCGCGCTGCGGAGGGTCTTGCCGGAGAAGGTGGCGCCCAGGGTGTCCACGATGGACTTGAGTTGGGAGCTGCTGGTGTCCCATTTCAGCACCGAGACATAGGCCGTCGAATTGGCGTCGCGGGCGCCGTCCACCAGCACGATCTCCGCCTGGTCATCCTTGTCCAGGTCGGCGCAGGCAACCCGGAGCACCTGTCGCGTGCGGTCGGTCAGTGCAGAACTGGCGACGAGGGTGACCGTGCTGTCGCTGTTGACCCGGAAGATGTATAGGGTGTTGGCGCAGGTGAAGATGATCTCGTCCCTGCCGTCGCCGTCGATGTCCCCGGCCCCCACCGAGATCTGCTGGTGGAGGTTCCGGAGGCAGTCCATGTTGTGGTAGTCCGTGTAAGAGGTGCCATCCGTCGTGTCATAGGCCTGGTAGCTGTTGATCGCGATCTGACCCAGGTGCTCCGTCGCGGTGGTCCCGATGGTCTTCCGGGTCACATCCACGTAGGTCTGGGTGGCGGTGGAGCTCATCACATCGTGGAGGCCGAGGTAGATGACTTCGGGCTTCCCGTCCCCGTTGGTATCCGCCGTGACCGGGATCCAGTAGGGGTTGGTCGTTGTGTCGGGGATCAGGTCGGGCACCGTGAGGGGGTCCCAGGTCGGCGACTGGAGGCTGGTCCCGTCCACCTTGCTGAGGGCCCAGGCTGCCGGTCCCGGGCTCACTGCGGCACCCAGGCTCTCGATCAGGAGCACCTCGTCGATTCGCTGGGCTGTGACCACATCTCCGATGCTCTTACCGAAGGGATGGTCGTTTTCCGTGAGGGTGTTCCCGTCTGCTCCGACCCGGGCAGGGGGATTGTCCAGGCCAAGCTCCGAGAGGACATCGGCCTGGGTGAAGCTTACGGCCACCTGGGCGGTAGCCAGGGAGCTCACGCCTCCCGCTGCGTTGGTGGCCTGGCAGGTGAGGGTCAGCGGCGTCTTGGCGTAGGGGATGAAGGTGACACTGGTGCCGCTGCTGGAGCTCGAGAAAGCCCCGCCGGTGATGGCCCAGGTGTAGGTGCAACCGCTTTGAGGGGTGGTGATGCTGGCGGAGGCGGTTGTACGCGCCCAGAGGGCTGACGCCACCGTGATACCAGGGGCCTCCGGGGCGGCGACGATGGGAGTCGTCGCCGTGCTCGTCAGGGATGGGATGCCGTCGCTGTTGGTCTGGGTGCAGGTGAGGATGACAGATCCGGAACTTCCGGCCGTGAAGGTGATGCTGTCCTGGGTGGCATCCGAACCGGTGAGGGTGCCTCCACTGATGGTCCAGGCATAGGTATAGCCTCCCAGCAGCGGTACGGAGGCGGTATAGCCAGCGGTATCAGCCGTCACAGCGCTGGGGAGGGTGATGGTGGGGGCTGCAAGGGCTTCTTCGATCTCGCTGATACCCATCCCGGCGTCGGAAACCGCGCCTGCGGCATTCGTGGCGGTGCAGGTGAGGACCACATAGCCCGAGGTCCCAGCCGTATACGTGAGTGCCTGGGAGTCCGCTCCGGCCGTGATGCTTCCTCCGCTGATCTTCCACGCGAAGGTGCACCCAGGTTGGTCTGGGACAGAGGCCTGGTACCCGGTGCCATTGAGGAGGACATGGGCCGGTGCGGTGATCACGGGCTGGACGGGCGCTGCCACCACTTCGACTTGGAGGGTCTGGGTCGCCGGACTGCCCGAGCCTGTCACGGTCAGGGTAAAGCTCTGGCTGGTCTCCAGGGTGCCTGTGGAGACCGCAACCCCGGACTTGACGGTGCCGATGCCCTGGTCGATGCTGCCCTGCCCATGGGTGAAACTGGCCGTCAGGGTGGTGCTGCCGCCGGTCGTGAGGATGGTCTTGGCTGAGGTGAAGCTGCTGATGGCCGGTGGGGGTTCCTGCCCGGAACTGCAGGCCGTGAGGAAGGCCACCAGGAAGGTGAGCAGCAACCCGACCCAGGCAGGCTGGGGCCGGTGAGGGAAGGGGGTGGGCGAGGCTTGCCGGGGCCTTTTCATATCTGCGCTCCTGGACGCTGGTCGGTGGCGGATGGTGATTGGCATGGCGGAACAAACAGTTGGTATGGGGGTGGCTGCAAGCCTAGGTGAAGGTTGTTAATGGCGTGTCAATGGCCACCTCTGATGGCAAGGAGGGCTGAAAACCGGATCGCGGGCTATGCTTGGACCATGCAGAGTCTTCTTGAACGTGCCCGCAGGATCCGGCTGGTATGCACCGATGTGGATGGCGTCCTCACGGACGGCTCGCTTCACTTCGGGCATGACATCGGCCACACCAAGTCCTTCCATGTCCGCGATGGCATCGCCTTCAAGTGGCTCCAGGCCCAGGGGATCCCGGTGGCCATCATCTCGGGGCTGGACAGCCCGGCGACCTGGAAGCGGGCTGAGGCCCTGGGGGTGGAGGACTGCTTCGCCGGGAGCCTGGAGAAGCTCCCCATCCTCCAGCAGCTCTGCGCCAAGTACGGGGTGGAGCCTTCAGAGGTGGCCCACATCGGGGATGATCTGCCCGATCTGCCCCTGCTCACTCGGGTGGGTCTGGCCTGCTGCCCCTCGGACGCGGTGGTGGATGTCCGGGAGCTGTGCCACTACGTGGTGCCCGAGCCTGGCGGGCGCTTTGTGTTCCGTGCCGTGGCCGAATTGATTTTGAAGGCCCAGGACAGGTGGGATAGGGTGTTGGACAGATACCGAGGTTGATCATGCGTGCTGCCCGCTGGCTCTGCCCTCTCTTCGCCCTGGCCCTCGGTGCCCAGGATGCCGACCCCAAGTACATGGGGATCCAGGCTCGGGTCAGCTACCCCGTGGGGGATCTCAAGTCGGCTTCGGGGCCCGTGGGTGCTGGTCTGGGGCTCTTCGTGGAACAGCAGATCGAGGGGGGCTATGCCGTTCGGTTGGCCGGGGGCGCGGACATGTGGGGCAAGGGGCTCTCCGGTGGTCTCAGTGGCGAGGACCGGGCCCGGCTCTACCACTTCGATGTGGAAGGTCTGGTGTTCCTGCGTCCCGATGAGGAGGCGAACCTCCTGGGGCCCTACCTGGTGGGAGGGGTGGGGGCCTACGGGTGGGAGCTGGTCAGTGCCGGGCAGACCACCCGGACCCTGCGCTGGGGGGGCACCCTGGGCTTCGGCTACCGCCTCAGTCCCAGGGTGGATGCGGAGATCCGGGCCCTCTACAGCCAGGCCCGCCAAGCCACCTCGACGGATCCCTCCACCGCCTTCAACGCCATGGCCCTCACGGGCGGCCTGAACCTGCGTTTCTGAGGGAGGAAGGCGGGTCAGTCTTCGCTCTTCCAGTGCTTCCGCACCAGCCCCTGGGCGAGCATCCGGAGCACGGCCCCTTTTTCCGGCTGCCATTCAAAGTAGGCGGCTCCTTTGAGCTCCGTGCTCAGGAGGCGGGGGTGATCGTTCTGTGGATCCCGGCCCAGGATGATGATGGGGCAGTCCGGGGGCTGGGTCTCCAGGAGGGTCCTGGCCCGCCGACGCTCTTCGCTCCCCATGCAGGCGCCGTCCAGCAGCAGGAGCAGGGGGGGCTCGGCCACCAGCTTCTTGTAGGGGGCCATGACAGGGGGACAGATCCTGGTGGGGAGGGCCTCCCCCATGGCTGCCTTGATGTCCTCGGAGAGCTGGGTGTCGGCGCTCAGCAGGAGCAGGCCGGCGGGGGCGGGACGGGGGCGGGCGGCCTCCAGGGCCCGGGTCCGCATCTCCAGCCGGTTGTCCCAGAGATGGCGGGCCTCCGCCTTCCGGGCGTCCACCCAGCGCTGGACCCCTGAGAGAGCTCCACTCTCCAAGGGTTCGGAGAAGTCCAGACCGACGCTGTTCCCCTGGGTGTGGACCACCCGGGCACGGGTGCTGAAGGCGGGCCCGCCCTCCAGGTCGAAGCTGGCCTGGACCATCGCCCCGGGGACCCACTCCTCTCCCCGCCCTTCACGCATGAAGACCCCTGCACCCAGGGGGGAGATGTTTTCCAGGGCGAAGGCGCGGATGCGGACTTCCCCCCCGAGGGTGCTTCCCAGGGAGCCTCCAGAGCGGCCGGTGCGATCGGCCCGGTAGCTCCGGCGCTGCTCGTCCAGGCCCAGGCTCTCGGGAAGGGAGAGGACCAGGGTGCGCCGGTGCTCCTCCTGCTCGAAGTCGAGGATCCTGCAGGCTCCGGCGAACATGCTGAGGTCCCAGGAGAAGCGGATGCGGAGTCCCTGGGCGGCCAGGGTGTTCTGAGCCACTTCTCGGCTCATCCCTGCCCGGACCCGCAGGCGATCGCCCTCCCGCTCCAGGAAACGCGACTCGAAGCTGAGGTAGGGGGTGGCCAGGAGGAGGGAGGCTTTGCGGTCACAGAGCTCATCCAGGATCTGATCCCTCAGCTGTCCGCTCAGCCCGCCTTTGTTCTGGGTGTTGCTCGTCATGCGCGGTCAGTCTTCCCGTGGGGCCAGGGGACTCTCGCCGCCGCTGGTGTGTTTGCGGATGATGCCCTGGGCCAGTCGTTCCAGGAAGGTGGCCCTCTGGGGGGACCAGCTCAGGGCACTGGCGGCCTTCCACTCGCTGCTGAGCTCGAAGAGCAGGGAGCCCTCCACTCCGGTGCCCAGGAAGAGCGTGGGCACCCGGGTGCCGAGCAGGTCCGCCATGGCTTTGTAGCGGCGGCGACGGTCGAGACTGAGTTCCGTCAGGTGGAGGATGGCCAGGACCGGTCTGGAGGCCAGGGCCTCCTTGAGGGGCTGGATGCCGGCGGGGATCACATGCACGGTCCGGAGGCGCTCCAGGGGCTCCCCCACGGCCTCGGCGAGGGCCGGGTCCTCGGTGATCAGGAGGATCCCTCCGGGCGCGAGGGCGTTGTCCGGGGTTGCGGGGCGTTGATCCCGGATCTCCAGGCGCCTTGCCTGGCGCTCCTTCTCCTCCTCCTGTCGCATGAAGACCCAGCGGGAGAGGGGTTCGGCCAAGCTGCGGGGCAGGGGGGGGATGAACTCGATGCCCATCCGGCGGGTGTCGAGGTGGCGCACCTTGGCGCCGTGGTTGATCTGGATGTCCGTGGCGAGGGGGATGCTCACCTGGAGCGTGCTGGAGACTTCCACCATGCCGGGGCCCAGGTCCCGCTCAGCGAGCAACCTGGCTCCGGTGGAGCTGATGTCCACCAGGGCTGCGGTGTGGATCTCGGAGCGGGGGGTGCTGTAGGTGACCGTGACCTTGCCCACCCGCTCGGCCCGGTAGGCGACCCTCTGGTCATTCTCCTGGATGAGCCGCGGAAGGGAGAGGCGCAGGGCCCGCCGCCCTTCGGTCAGCTCCAGTCCCAGCATCTTCACCGGGGCTTCATAGAATCCCAGGTCGTGGGGGAAGCGGATACGGAGCTCGGGGGTGCGGAGCCCGTAGAGGGCATCCTCCCTGCTCATGGTGGCCTGGGCGAGGAGCTCGCCCTCCTGGAGGGCCAGGAAGCCCGACTCGAAGCGGAGGAAAGGGGTGTCCAGGATGAGCAGCTCTCGCCGGTTGCAGGCCTGCTGGAGGATCTCGAGAATCTCCTCTGCCCTTTTGATGGCCGTACCCAAACTGTTCCTCCCCAGGACCGGATTCCCCATTATGATGGCGAAGGCTCCGCTGTCATCGGGAAGAATCCTCGTCCCCCGGCCGGGATGCTCGAAGGTGTGGATGGAGTAGCGGAGATCTATGGCTGAACAGGTCATCAACTCAGAAGCCCTGATCCGGGAGATCCTGGGTTCGGCCTGTGGTCGCAGGGAGATGCTGATTCTGGTGACCCCCTATCTGAGGTTCGAGTCGGCCTTCCTGCGCCTGGACGAGAACAGTGTGCACATCAAGATCGGGATGTCGGCGGAGGAGGTCATTTACGGTCTGCGGAACCCCGACCTCCACTTCCGCTTCCCCCACGCCACCCGCTTCCTGGACGGGCATGTCCGCATGCTGGGCTTCGGGATGTTCGAGGGACGGCGCACCATCCGCCTCTCGGTGCCGGCCTCCCTGCAGGACGACGAACTGAGGCGCAACTTCCGGGTGGAGCGGGTGGGGCGGGTCCAGGTGACCTACAGCGACGCTCGCTTCGAGCTGCACACAGCCATGTTGCAGAACATCAGCAGTGGCGGTGCGCGCTTCACGAGCCAGACCGAGAACATCGAGGGCTTCGTCCGACCGGGGGCCAAGCTCCACATCACCATCCCCCTGAACGAGGAGATCCACATCAACTGGACCGCCGCCGCCCGCTGGGTGCAGGATCGGGTGCTGGGAGTCGAGTTCGTTCCGCCCTTGCCCACCAAGCAGCTGGCGGACCTCAGTCGCTGGGTCTTCAAGAAGCGCGAGGAGGAGAAGGAGCGGATCGACCGGGCCGCCGCCGCCGCCCTCAGCGAGATCGCCGTCCAGAAGGGCATCTCCACCCAGGTGGTCCTCCTCTCCCTTTCGGAGCAGGTGGAAGGCACCCTGCGGGAGATCCTCCCCGAAATCCCCCTCTTCAAGCGGGTCCCGCCGACCCTGCAGGCTCTCAAGGAGTCCCTGGCCGAGGGTGCGGGTCTCTTCCTCCTGCATCTTCCGGGGGGGAACCTTGATGAGCGCCGCCGTCTGAGGACCCTGGCGGAGACTCTGGGGCGGCAAGTCCCCTTCGTGCTCCTGGGCACGGACATCGAGAATGGCCCCCTCTTCGAGCTGGCCAATGAGATGAAGGCCGCCAGCGCCTATGTGCTGGGTCCCAAGCCCGGCCCCTTCTTCCAGCGGCTGGTGCAGGGCATCCTGCGCCGCTCCGCCGAGGCCGGCCGGGAGGGCTGATTTGAAGACGCTTCTGGTTTACAGCGCTCCCAGGAGCGGGGCGGGCGATGAGTGGATGGACTTCCTGCCCATCGGTCTGGGCTACCTGCAGGCGGCCCTGAAGACCCGCGGACTGGCCTGCCGTATCGCCAATCTCTCCTGTCGGAGCGAGCGGCAGATCCTGGATTACTTCCGGGCGCAGGCGCCGGGGATCATCGGCGTCTCCATGTTCACCTTCAACCGCAAGCGCTCCTTCGAGCTCCTGCGCTTGGCCCGCAGGGCCTGTCCCGACGCCCTCCTGGTGGCCGGGGGTCCCCATCCGACCCATCTGGCCGCTGAGGTCTTCCAGGAATGTCCGGAGCTGGATGCCATCGTGAAGGGGGAAGGGGAAGGTCCCCTGGTGGCCCTGGCGGAGCGCTGTACTGCCGGGGAGGACTGGCGGAGCGCCCCCGGCCTCCTCTTCAGAGGCGGGGAGACGCCCTCCCTGCCGCCCCTGGAGACCCTGGACCTGGTGCCGGCAGAGCACTTTGAGGCCGACTTCGTCTGGGACCCCCAGCAGTTGGCCTATCTCAGCACCTCCCGGGGCTGCCCGGCCAGATGCACCTTCTGCAACACCCCCGAGTTCTGGGGCTCGGGGATCCGCTTCAAGGCGCCGGAGCTGGTGGTGCGGGAGATGGCCCTCCTGCAGCGGCAGCACGGTCTGACCTATTTCAGCTTCCGGGATGACACTTTCACGGCCCGGAAGGCGAGGACCCTGGAGCTCATGGGGCTCCTGGGGGATTCCGGACTCCACCCGCTCTGGAATTGCCAGAGCCGGGTCAATCTGGTGGATGAGGAGCGGCTGGTGGCCATGAAGCGCGCCGGGTGCGAATTCATCCAGTTCGGAGTCGAGCACGGCAGTGAGCGGGTCTTGAAATCCCTGGACAAGGGCACCTCCATGGCGCGGGTCCGGGAGGCCCTGGCCCTGGTGCGCAAGGTCGGCATGAACCTGGGCATCTTCCTCATCACCGGGATTCCCGGCGAGACCTGGGAGGATGTGGAGCAGAGTGCGGCCCTCATCCGGGAGACCCGGCCCCACGATGTGCAGATCGCTCCGCTCGCCGTCTACCCTGGGACCCGGCTCTTCGATCAGTACCGGGCCCAGGGGCGGGTCAGCCCCGACTTCTTCCGGGCCACGGGGGACGCCGAGGTCTTCGCGCGGGTGGATGCCCACACCGAGAAGGCCCTGGTGCACTTGGACAGCGTGGCTGGGCGGGTGGGGGCCAAGGCCGCGTACCGCCTGGAGGACTTCGCCCGGCAGAAGAAGTGGCTGGGGTACTGTGCGGTGACCCAGATCCTCTGCGGGGATGCCCTGGAGGCGGCGGGGCGCCATGTCGAGGCGGAGGCCGAGTACGCCGAGATCATCCGCCGGGAGCCCGGCAGCACCTGGGGCTTCCTTCGGAGGGCGCTCCTCCGGGAGGGGCTTGGGGAACTGCGGGGAGCCCTGGAGGACCTGCAGGAGGTGCTGAGCCTGGTCCCAGGGCATCCTGAGGCTCTGGCGGCGCGCTCCCGGCTGAAGGCAGACTAATCCAGGAGTCCCCGGGTCCCGATGGGGATAGGAGAACATGTCCTCAGGATCCTCCATGTTCCGTACCGCCAGGTGTTTCGCCCTCCTGCTCGTCCTGGCGTCGGGCCTTCCCCTTGCCACCTCCGAGCCGGCAGGGCTCTTCCGCTTCCGGCTCTACGGCGCTGAACAGGGGCTCCGGGATGCCACCTTCACGTCCCTGGCCCAGGACCGGACCGGCTTCCTCTGGGTCGGCACCGAGACGGGGCTCCTGCGCTTCGATGGCCACCGCTTCCGGAAGTGGGGTCGCCGCGAGGGGCTTCCGGAGAGTCACATCACCCTGGTGGAGGCTGACCCGGTGGAGGGGGTCTGGATCACGACCGCCCACAAAGGGGTGTTCCTCTTCCGGGGTGGGGTCTTCCATCCTCCCGTTGCCGGGGGGCAACCCCTTGTCCCCTCTCCGGCCTCGCTCATCCCGGGATGGGATGGCGGGCTCTGGATGCTCCGGGAGGATGGACTCTACCGGCAGACCGATGCCCAGGTCTTCCGCAGGGTGACGGGGGTCCCCGCTCCCCAGGGCATGGCCTGTGCGACCCCGTTCACCCGGCACTCCCTGCTCTTCTTCAGTGCGGGGAGGCTGTGGGAGCTCTTTCCCGACCGGGGCCGCTGGGAGGAGCGCGGGAGGCTGGAGGGCTTCCCCGAGGCCCTCCTCAACGGCTTCCAGCAGGACGCCTCGGGGCGGACCTGGTTGGTGGGAACCCGCGCCCTGGCGTACCTGGATCCGGACCTGGGCTTCCACCCGGCTCAGGAGTCCCTGAGGGCTGCGGTCTTCCCCCGGGGGCAGGTCCGGACCGGCCCGGGTGGGCGGGTCTGGATCCCCACGGACGACGGGCTGCTCGCGCTGAGGGGAGGGGAGTACCAGAAGATCGACCGGAGGGCGGGGCTGCCGACACCCTGGGTCAATACCTCACTGGTGGACCGGGAGGGGAATCTCTGGGTGGCGGGCACCTGCCTGGCCCGGCAGCTCGACCAGGGTCATGTGAGGCTCTTCCGGGAGTCGGAGGGGCTCCCCAGCGACATGGTCTGGGCCATCCACCGGGACCGTCGAGGGCAATTGTGGGCAGGCACCAACAGCGGCCTGGCCAGACTGGGGGCCTTGGGTTGGCATCGGGTCCCCGGCACCGAGGGCATGGTGATCTATGCCTTGGGGGAAGACCCCAGGGGCAGGCTCTGGGTGGTGCCCAACGGGCGTGCCCCCTTCCGGGTGGACCCCCTCAGCGGTCGGATCCTCCCCGCTGGCCTGGGGCATCCTGTCCGGACCGCCTATGCCGACCGGGAGGGCGGACTCTGGTTCAGTCCTTCCGAAGCCGGTGGGATCTGGAGGCTGGATGGTGCCGGGAGGCTCCGGGAGGAGGTCCTGCCTGCTGGGGCGGTTCAGGGCCGCCTTGAGGTATCCGCTTTCCTGGAGGATGAGGATGGGTGCTTCTGGGTGGCCACCAACCAGGGGCTCCTGTGCCGGAATGCTTCGGGCTGGCATGCCTGGACCCAGCGGGACGGGCTGCGGGAGACCAGCCTCGATGGACTTGCCTCAGCCGGGAGCGGTGGGGTGTGGGTCTATTACAGCGAGCCTTCGGGGGCCACCCGGGTCCACGCCCGGCAGGGACGGCTCCAGGTGCTCGAGCAGCTGGATGCCCCGACGCGTCTGCCTTCGGACCTGGTCTACGCCATGGGCGTGGACCGGCAGGGGAGGGTGTGGGTCTCCACCGACAAGGGGATCGTGGCCGTGCAGGGGGACCGGGTGCTCCGGATGGGGCTGGGCCCGGAGCGGGTGGCCGATGAGGGCAATGGTGGTGCGCTCCTGGTGGAGCCCGGCGGGGATGTGTGGGTCGGGACCACGAGGGGCATGCTGCACATCCTGGGTGGGCAGGAGCCTCCCCCGGTGCCACCCCCCGTTGCGGTGATCCTGAGCCGGGGCTGGCTGGGGTATCAGGAGGAGGGTGGGGGAGCCGGAGTGGTCAGCATTCCGCGTTCCCGGTCCACCCTGGAGTTCCGCTTCTGTGCCGTGTCCTACGCGGATGAGTCTGCGCTCCGTTATCAGGTGCGGCTGCTCGGACTCGAGGACTCGTGGCGGGACACGGACATCAACGAAGTGCGCTATCCCTCCATGCCTCCAGGGGACTACCGCTTTGAGGTGCGGGCAGGCTACCCCGGGGAGCCCTTCGGGTTGGCGGCGGTCTCCCTCTTCCGGGTGGAGCGCCCTTGGTGGCAGACCTGGTGGGCGGTGGCGGGGGTGGCGATCCTGGGTGGAGGTGTGGTCCATCTGTGGGTCCGCTGGCGCCTGATTCGGCTGGCCGCCGCCAAGGCGCGTCTGGAGGCCACGGTGCTGGAGCGCACCCAGGCACTCCGGCGGGTCAACGGGGCCCTCCAGGAGGCGAATCTCGCCCTGGAGAAGCAGAGCCTGACCGATCCCCTCACGGGGCTGAAGAACCGCCGCTTCCTGGCACTCACAGTGGAGAACGACACCACGCAGGTCCTCCGGGCCTATCGCGAGCGCGGCCATGGCCGGGCGCTGGCCAACCAGGACCTGGTCTTCTTCGCCATCGACTTGGACTTCTTCAAGCAGATCAATGATCGCTACGGGCATGGGGTGGGGGACCGGATCCTGGAGCGGACGGCCCAGCTCCTCCGCAGGGTCGGTCGGGAGTCCGATGCGGTGATCCGGATGGGGGGGGAGGAGTTCCTGGTGCTCGCCAGGGGGTGCAGCCGTGAGGAGGCCCCTGTTCTGGCGGAGCGGATCCGGGGGATCCTGGAGCAGGCGTCCCTCCAGCACGGGGGGGAGTCCATCCACTGGACGGCTTCTCTCGGCTTTGCGCCCTTTCCCTTCCAGCCTGGGGATGTGGAGTGGGTTGGCTGGGAGGAGGTCCTCGACATCGCCGATGCCTGCCTCTACGCGGCCAAGCAGGCTGGGCGGAATGCCTGGGTGGGGGTCCAGGCCGGTGCGGGCCTGGATCGGGCCACCCATGGTTCGCGCATCCCCCTGGATCTCGGGGGGCTGGTCCGGGAGGGGGTCCTGGAGGTCGTCTCCAGCTTCCCCGACCCCTTCGGAGCCTGAGCGCCTGGGGGGCCGGGTAGAGTACCCTGGACTCCATGCGCCTCTTCGAAGCCTTCGTGGCCAACCGCTACCTGCGAACCCGGAAGAAGGGGGCCTTCGTCCGGGTCATGGTCCGCTTCGCCCGTTTCGGGGTGGCCATCGGGGTCTTCGCCATGGTGGTGGGCATGGCCGTCGCCAATGGCTTCCAGCAGGAGATCGAGCGGAATCTCTTCACCGCCACCGCCCCCTTCACCGTGGCCTATCGCATGGGGGACATCCCGGATACACAGGAAGCCCTGCGGACCATTCGCGCCACGCCCGGCGTGGTGGCCGCCAGCCCCTTCCGCCTGGAGAAGGGGCTGATGAAGCTCTCTGATGCCGCGACGCCCGCCAACCCGGTGCAGGTGGTGGGCATCGATCCGAGCACGGCCCGGCAGACCAGTAGCATCCTGGAAAAGGTCCAGCCCGGACCGGTGGAGGGCCTCAAGGAGGGCGAGATTCTCATCGGCAAGGCTGCGGCGGAGTCCGGGGATATTCCGGTGGGCTCTACGGTGGCGGTCATGTTCGTCCGCCTGGATGTGGGGCTTTCGGGCTTCCAGCCCAAGATGATGGTCTTCAAGGTGGCCGGCACCTTCGAGAGCCACATCAGCGAATACGACAAGAACTGGGCCTACATCCACATCGAGGATGCCAAGCGGCTCGCCGGCACGGACCAGGCCGAGATGATCGGCGTGCGGACCCGGGACTTCAAGGCCATCGATGCGGTGAAGGCCGATGTCCTCCGGGCCCTGGGGGGACCCTACCTCACCCATGACCTGCGCGAGCAGAACCGCCAGCTCTTCTCTGCCCTGCGTCTGGAGAAGTGGATCGCCAGTGCGCTGCTCAGCCTCATTGTGCTGGTGTCGGCTTTCAATATCGTGGCGAGTCTGGTGATCCTGGTGACCGAGAAACGCCGGGACCTGGGGGTGCTCCTGGCCCTGGGGGCCACACCCCGGCAGATCGAGCGGATCTTCGAACTCCAGGGCCTGCGGATCGCTGCCGTGGGCACCTTCTGGGGCATGGTGGCGGCCATCCCCTTCTGCTGGATCGCCGACACCTTCAGGCTCATCAAGCTGCCGGAGGCGGTCTATGACTTCCTGACTTACCTGCCCCTCAAGATGGCCCCGGGGGATCTTGTGCTGGTCGCCGTCTTCCCTCTCGTGATCGCCTGGCTGGCTTCCCGGTACCCCGCCCGCCGCGCCTCCAGCGTGGATCCCGTAAACGCCCTGAGATCGGAGTGAGCATGTGCGCCCCTGAAAATCCCTGGCAGGACTACCTCTTCCTGGACACGGAGGCCGGGGGGCTTGATCCCGCGCAGCACAGTCTCCTCAGCCTGGGGTTGGTGGTCGGAGGTCCTGAAGGGGTCGGCCACAGCCTGGAGATCCTCATCAAGCATGAGCACTACTCGGTGACCGAGGAGGGCATGGCGGTCAACCGCATCAATCTGGAAGAGCACAGTGCCCGTGGCTTGGCTCCAGAGCATGCCCTGGCGGTGCTGGACATCTTCCTGGCGCAGCACTTCCCCCACACCTGCCGTCCCATCACCCTGGTGGGCCACAACGTCTCCTTCGATCGGGCCTTCCTGGGGGCCTTCCTGGACAGCCGGGGGCGGTTGCTGGAGCCCCGCTTCAGCCACCGCGTGGTCGACACCCACAGCATCGCTGCCGGCTTGCGGGATGCCGGGCGCCTGGACCTGGCCAACCTGAACTCCTCGGCCCTCTTCACGCACTTCGGGATCCTGGTGCCCGAGGAGAAGCGCCACACGGCCCTGGGGGATGCCCTGGCCACCTTCGAGCTCTACTGGAAGCTGGTGGGGCTGATGCGATGATCGGGCAGGGGCTCTCTGTCCAGGGTCTCTCCAAGACCTACCCGGGGGCCGAGCACCCGGTCTTCAACGCCTTCTCCCTGGAGCTGGAGGCCGGCTGCCTCTGCGCCCTGGTGGGGGTTTCGGGGGTCGGCAAGACCACCCTGCTGAACTGCATCGCCGCCATGGACCACTGGGACTCCGGTACCATCCGGGTGGGCACTGACGAGGTCCCTCTCCGGCGGCCCGAGGCCGGGGCGCTCTTCCGGCGCCGCCACGTGGGCCTGGCTTTCCAGCAGCCCCACCTGCTGCCGGAGTTCACGGTGCTGGAGAATCTGGTGATGCCCCTCCGGATCTCGGAGGAGTCCGGTCCCGAGGGCGAGTCGTGGGCCCGGGGGCTCCTGGGCATGGTGGGGGTGGCTGAGTTGGCGGAGCGGCTGCCCGGTACGCTCTCCGGGGGCCAGGCGGCCCGGGTGGGTCTGGCCCGGGCCCTCATGCGCCGTCCCAGCCTCTGGCTGCTGGACGAACCCACGGGGAACCTGGACCCTGAGACGGCGGAGGAGGTCTTCGGGGCCCTGTTGCGCCTCCATGGCGAACTCCGCCCCACGACCCTCATCGTCACCCACAACCCTGAGCTGGCCGCCCGCTGCGAACGGGTGGTGAGGCTGGGAAGGGCCTGAGCGAGATTCCCCTGGGAAATGCCGCCCCAGGGGATATAGTGGAGTCACTCCCAAAGAGCCCTGACAGAACCTTTTTCGTGGATGCCCGTGTCTGCCTCCTCTCCGGGGGGCCGTGGGGCAGCCGGGAGGCGGCTCATGACCCCAGGCGATCCCCCCGTTATGCATGCCATCAGCCCGGACCTGGCGGTGGAGCTCCTGGGCCATGCCCTGGAGCGGATCGCCCGGGAGCACCTGGGGGAGGGGTGGTGTCCAGAATTGGACTATGCCATCTGGGAATGGACTCAGTGCGGTGCCTCGAGTCCTCTGTCCCGGGCCGAGCAGGTCCACCTCAAGGCCCTGGCCACCTGTCTCGAGGGCTGGATCCACGGCTGCCCCGGAGAGGGCTGGGAACGTGTCCCTCTTCCTCAGTGGCTGCAGCAGTTCCGGTCCTGGAAGGAGGCCAGTCCCTTCCGGGTCGAGCTCCTCAGAAGCCAAGCCAGGGGGCCTGAGGTGCTGCGGGTCTCCATGGGGGGCACTCAGGCCCGACGGCTGGTCCGGGAGGAGCTGACCCCCGCCCTGGAAGCCCTGGCATCGGCCTTCTGGAGGGCCAAGCTGCAGGGCGGTCCCGAGGGGGCTCAGTGCCTGGGGGAGGCGATCCGGGTGCTTGGTCCGCTCTGCGCCGATGGCGTGCCGCTGCCCGGATGCGCCGGGCCGGGAGCGGCTCCTCTGCCCCTCTGCGGGACGGGGAATGGCTCTGGATCCTGGTGAGGGCGGGTTATCCGGAGACCCGATTATGCGTTCCACTCAGCCAAAAACACTCCCACCACCAGGCAATCCCGCCGCGCGGGGTTGCCTGGTGGTGGGAGTCCGGTCCTGGGACCAGGGCTTTGGCGGAGTGCCGGGGCCTACTGCTCGACGAGGCGGCAGAGGTGCTGGAAGGACCAGTCCTCCATCATGTCGGGGCGCTTCCTTGCGTCGGCGTAGGGCACCCAGAAGTCCTTGCTGGGATCCAGCTTGGGGTTGGTCTCACAGGGCCTGGGGGTGATGGGGAGGGGGTTGCGCCACTGGCTGTAGGTCACCTGGTGCCGGGCGGCGACCTCAGCCTCACCCTGCTCGAGCCACATGTCCTTCTCACCGATATTGGCCTGCACGGCCTGATGGATGTCCTGGAAGAGAAGGGGGAGGCGGAGCATTACCAGACGGAGCATCTCCCTGGCGACGATCTGCATGTCCGCTGAGATCCCGGGGGCCGTGCGGGAGGCCAGGAAGCTGCGCCAGCCGCGGATGCTCATGGTGGTGACGAGCTCACCCATGAAGTCGGAGGGGAGCAGGCCGTGGGCCTGGCCGGGATCCCACTGGAAGCGCTCGACGGCCTCCATGTAGCGGGTCAGGCTGGTCTCCATGGCCTCCTTCCAGAACCGGGCCATGGCGGTGTCCTGGGCCATCATGAGGTGCCAGGGCAGGATCGCCCGGGCGGGATGGGCGGTGAGGGAGACCAGGGCTGGGAGGGCCTGGGTGTGGGAGGCGGGGCTCTGGCGGAGGAACTCCTGGATCACCTGCTGGCCGGCCTGGATCCGGAAGCTGAGGTTGACATGGTCCAGGGCGATCTCGCAGTCCCGCTCGACAGGGGTCTTCGGAGCCAGGGAGCGGGCGCACACCTCTGTGTGGCTGCTGGGACCCATCATGAGCTCGCTCTTGTCCACGGTTCGCATGGCCCGTTCCAGCAGGCGGAGGGTGTCGTCGGGGTAGCGCTGGGTGGTCAGCAACTCCACGGCGGGAGGGGCCACCACAACCAGGGAGGGAGCGAAGTAGTCCACGGAGGCGAGGTAGGTGTTCATGGACTCCAGGGGGTCGATGAACGCGGAGGGGGTGATCATGGGAGCTTCCTTTGGAGACAGGGCGGGCTGGGGCCCATGCGGGAGAAGGGGCAGACAAAGAGCCGCCCCCGGGGATTGGGGTAAAGGGTGGGCGACCTGGATGGGTCTCGGGAGTGCTTCGATATGGTTGCATGTATATAACGGTGCGTGCAACGGATTCTTTCCACCCTGTGGGTCGTATGTATTGCGGGTCGGTACTATTGGCCGTGCATGTTTCAAGGGATGGCTCGGGATCAGACTGGGACTTGCGCTTTTCTGATCCGTACCTGCACTTAGAAAAAATGGGGGTGCGGGAAGGGTGAACCCAAGCCTGCCTCTGGTTATGGGCCCGGACCTTGTGACTGTTCCAACTGGCAGGGCGGAACAGGCTTTCCTCTGACCTAGCCGACCGCTTGGACCTCGGGATTAATGCAGACCACCCCTGGGAGTCTGGGATTGGGAGATGCGTGGCGGGAAACCCCTACCCCGTAAGGCTTTCCTTGCAGATGGGATGTGGGGATTTTGTGGGGAATGCCCCTCTGGGCTCGTAGAATGGAGCTTTCACCAAGGCTCTTTGAGAACGTGCAACCCCAACATCAAAAAACCCCTAAGTCGTTTTGACCTAGGGGCTTCACTGGTGCCTCGAGACGGAGTCGAACCGCCGACACATGGATTTTCAATCCATTGCTCTACCAACTGAGCTATCGAGGCGCATCAACCAGTCTACCAGTGCCTGGAGGAATTTCAAGTGCGAAGTGCCGGCGGATTGGGGCATCCTGGATGTCTGAACTGGATGGATCATGGCTGCCGATATCAAGAACAGGGAAATCCGCGTACAGAAGCCTGCCCAGAGTCTGCAGGCCTTCCAGAAGAATCTGGCCTCAGGCAAGGATCTGCAGACCGGGGTGATCAAGCAGGTGATCCTCGGTGTGGTGGTGGTCCTGGTGGTGGTCGTGGCCTTCTTCGGGTACCGCCTGTCCCGGGCCCGGGGCATCGAGCGGCATGAGGCTGCCGTCAGCGAGCTGGTGATGGCTGTCCAGGGCGATGGCATCACCCCTGTCTCCCCGGCGGACATGGAGAAGCGGATGAAGGAGAGCCTGCCCAAGCTGGAGGCCCTGGCGGGCTCCGCTCCCTCTGCCGAGAAGGAGAAGACGGCTGCTCTGGTGGCTACCTGGAAGCTGATGCTCGACGGCAAGGGCGGGGTGGTCGCCTCTTCCGCGACGCCCTGGGACCGTCTGCGGGCCGCCCAGCGGGCTCTCGCGCTGGGGCAGGCCCAGGAGGCGGGTAAGCTGCTGGAGCCCCTCCGGAAGGATGCCGGCCCCGATGCGCCCTGGGCCAACCTCTTCTGGTCCTGCCGCCTTGAGCTGGACACCCTGGAGGGCAATCGGGAGCAGGGCTGGAAGGATGTCTCCGACTACAGGGGGCGCTTCAAGGACAAGGCCTCAGCTCAGATCGAAGGGCTGCTCCAGAGCATCTGAGGTAGGCCTCCATGCGGATGTATGACCTGATCCACGCCAAGAAGTCCGGTTCCGCCCTCTCAGACGAGGAGATCCGTTTCTGGGTGGGCGGGGTGGTGGATGGCAGCATCCCTGCGGAGCAGAGCGCGGCCCTCCTCATGGCCATCTGCTGGCGGGGCATGGAGACCCGGGAGACCCTGGCTCTGACCCTCGCCATGAGGGACTCTGGGGATCGGATGGACCTCTCCGCCGTCCCGGGGCTCAAGGTGGACAAGCACAGTACCGGTGGTGTCGGCGACAAGACCACCCTTATCATCGGCCCCGTGGTGGCCGCCTGCGGGGTGCCCTGCGCCATGTTCAGCGGCCGGGGACTGGGCCACACCGGCGGGACGGTGGACAAGTACTCGGCCATTCCGGGGCTCCGGGTGGAACTGGAGCCGGAGGCCTTCCTGGCGAGTCTTCGGGAGACGGGCTTCGCCAACAGCGCCCAGACCGGGGACATCTGTCCAGCGGACCGCAGGCTGTACGCCCTGCGGGACATCACGGCCACCGTTGAGTCCATCCCCCTCATCACCGCCAGCATCATGTCCAAGAAGCTGGCGGGAGGGGCCGATGCCCTGGTGTTGGATGTGAAGTGCGGTTCGGGGGCCTTCATGCGCAGTCTGGGGGATGCCCGCACCCTGGCCCGGAGCATGGTCGAAGTCGGCCGGGCGCACGGGATGAGGATCAGGGCGCTCATCACCCGGATGGAGGAGCCCCTGGGCTGGGCCGTCGGCAATGCCCTGGAGGTGATGGAGGCGGTGGAGATCCTCAAGGGCTTGGACTCTGAGTCACCTCTGGCCCGGATGAGCTTCCGGCTGGCGGCAGAGATGCTGGTGCTCGGAGGGGCAGCCCGGGATGTCTCCGAGGGGATGGGCCGGGTTGAGGAGGCCGTCGGCTCAGGGGCGGCCATGGAGCGCTTCCGGCGTTGGACCCGCTTCAATGGGGGGGATGCAGCGGTGCTGGACGACCTGGGCCGCCTTTCCCTGGCTCCGTCCACAGAAGTCCGTGCCCCCCGTTCCGGGTGGATCCGCTCCCTTGATGGTCGGGCCCTGGGCATCCTGGCCATGGGGCTCGGTGCCGGCCGCCGGACCCAGGGGGAGGCCCTGGACCTGGGGGCGGGGCTCCGTATCCATCGCACCGTCGGGGATCGGGTCGAAGAGGGGGAGAGCCTCTTCACCGTCCATGGGGACGGTGTGGATCCCGGGGCGCTGCTCGGGACGGTGGGCTGGGGTGGGGAACCCACTGTCCAGGAGCCTTGGCTGCTGGATGTCGTCGAATAGACATTCATGCTGAATGCCACAAGGATGGAACTTCCCAGCGGGTTGTGACATCGTAGCGGCGAGCCTCCTTTTCCATCCGCTAACCTGGGAGATTATTGCCAGGAGTTCCCTGTGAGAACCCATCTCATCATCCCCGCTGTCCTGGTTGGCTGCGCCCTCGGGGCCCAGGCACCCGCCACGTTGGACGTTCAGTACAACGATGCCCTGCCCGCCGTCAGACAGGCCCTGGAGGAGGCTCGGTTCAAGGTTGCCGCCGATCGGATGGAGGCGCTGGCCAATCGTCCCCTGCCCCTGTTCCGAGGGGAGACGGATGCCGACATCAGCCGCAGCACCCGTGATGGATCGGGGATGCTGGGCATTCTCGGGATGCAGGCCAAGGTGCAGGGGGCCATGGGCGAGTGGGAGACCTCCCGCGAAACCAGTCTGAAGGCTGTTGCCTTCGGGAGGAAGCTGACCGTGGATGTGAAGGCCGCCCTGGCCGTCCGGGAGCTGCACTATCGCCAGGAGGCCGAGGCTGCGGATGCCTATGCCAAGGCCAACGGGCCCAAGGCCAAGGACATCGAGGGTCGCCTCCAGGCACTCCAGGCTGAGATCAAGGCCTTCAATGCAAAGCAGGTCAAGCTCAGTCCCCAGGAGCTGGAAGACCTGAAGGCCCGGGCTGCCAAGGCCCCCGCCGAGGAGCAGCAGCTCCAGGAGATCCGGCAGCATCTGGCCGAGGGGGCCGTGGCCGGGCAGCGGCTCCGGCAGTTCCAGACCGCCTCCAGCGGCTTTGCCTCAGGTATCGAGAAGCAGGTTGCCGACGCCGAGGCCTTCGCGGCCCGGCAGGAGGATCTGGTGAAGCAGCAGACGGGGGAGATTGAGAGCTTCAACCGCAAGCATGCCTCGAAGAAGCACGGTGCTGCGGACGCAAAAGCCTGGGTGGCGGCCGTCATCAAGAACCCCGCCAATCTCTCCAAGTTCCGCAGCGTTGGGGAGCAGGCCACCTTCCTGTACCGTCTCCACGTCCTGGACCGGGACAACGAGGCTGTGAACCGGGCCCTGGCCAACGTCGAGGCGGGGCGAGATCCCCTCTACCAGGAGCGCCCCGTCAAGGGCGGGCGCAGGAAACACTAACATTCACCCAGAGGTCCCATGGTCTTCAAGCGCATCCTTCTCCCCCTCATCCCCGCCATCCTGGTGGCCCAGGCCCCGGATGCCCAGTCCTTCTCCCAGCGTCTCAGAGCTGAGGCCCCGGTGATCGACCAGCTTCTGGCCAATGCCCGCCCCCTTGATGCGAGATCGAAGGCCGAGGGACTGCTGCCTGCCCAGGCCCCGGTCTGGGACGAGGCCAACCCCCAGACCCAGGTGACCAGCTTCTACGCCTTCAAGGAATACGTCTACGCGTACTACCTGGCCTCCAAGGCCGCAGACGCCTCGGGCGATTGGGAGAAGTCCCTGGAATACCTCCAGAGCGCCCGGAATCTCTCCCAGGTCAATGCAGACAAGGCTGGGGTGCACTTCCCGGCCATCATCAGTTACTACAAGGACATGGCAGAGCGCAGCCGGAAGACCCTCGCCGACAATGCGGACTACATCAAGTCCCTGCAGGCCAAGGCCAACCCCGATGCCGGTGATCTCCAGCAGCTGGAACTGGTGAAGAAGGAGGGCGAGAGCATCGAACAGAACGCCACTCGCGCCCAGAACTACGGGAAGGCCTTGGAGGGCGCCAAGCAGGAGGCCGCCTACTATGCCTCTCAGGTCGGACTGCGCGACGGGGAGATCAAGGCCCTGGCCAAGTCCCTGGATGAATACACCTTCAAGAATGACAAGGTGAAGTACGTCGAGGGCATCATGTCCGCGAAGGGCTACCTGGAGACCCAGTACCCGGACAAGGCTGCCAGGGTTCGCTTCCTCTACCGGCTGCGTACCCTGTCCCCTGGGGACCGAAAGGTCCTCAAGTCTCTCAACGAGCTGACCGGAACGGACTTCCCACTGCCGCCCGAGGAGAAGCCGACCCCCAGGAGGCGCCGCAAGTAGCCCTGTGGAGGGGCTGCAAGGTTTCTGATCGTGCAGTCCTTCTTCATCGTTTTTTCTAATGAGCTCCCGTGCTCCTCCTAATCCGTCTAGAATCGGATGAGAGGAGCTGCTGTGACCGCCGACCTTACTTCTGCCCTGTTCGATATCCAGCTGGTTGACCCCAGGCTGCCCGACGAGGAGCGCCAGCGGCGGATGGTGGCCCCCGGCTTCGGCAAGACCTTCTCCGAACACATGATCATCATCCCCTACCGCGAGGGGGAGGGTTGGTTGCGTGGGCAGCTCAAGCCCTACGGTCCCATCTCCATGAGCCCTGCGGCCAATGTGCTGCACTACGGGCAGGCCATCTTCGAGGGCTTCAAGGGCTATCGCCAGCCTGACGGTGGCGTGAAGTCTTTCCGCCCGGTCTGCAACGCCAAGCGCTTCAACCAGAGCGCCCGACGCCTCGCCATGCCCGAGATCCCCGAGGAACTCTTCCGCGAGGCGGCGGACCTGCTGGTGAAGGCCGACCGTCATTGGGTTCCCGAGGCGCTGGATCCCGAAAAGCTCCACGACAAGAGCTTCTACTTCCGCCCCTTCATGATCGGCCTGGGCGAGTACCTGGGCGTGAAGGCTGCGGACGAGTTCCTCTTCATGCTCATCGGCGGCCCTGCCGGCTCCTACTTCAGCGGCGGTGTCCACCCCGTCACCATCTGGGTGGAGGAGGATTACGTCCGCGCCTCCCCTGGGGGCACGGGCCAGGCCAAGTGTGCGGGCAACTATGCCGCCAGTCTCCTGCCCGGCATGAAGGCCAAGGACCTGGGCTGCGATCAGGTCCTCTACCTCGACGCCATCCACCGGACCTACCTGGAGGAGCTCGGCGGCATGAACGTCTTCCTGGTCATGGAGGAGCAGGGGCGGACGATCATCGCCACCCCTGAGAAGACCGGCACCATCCTGGAGGGCGTCACCCGGGAGAGCATCATCCTGCTGGCCAGAGAGGCCGGCCACGAGCTGGTGGAGCGCCGCATCTCCATCCAGGATGTGGAGGCCGCGCATCGGGAGGGTCGCCTGAAGGAGGCCTTCGCCTGCGGCACCGCTGCGGTCATCAGCCCCATTGGCACCTTCCGCTCCAAGCATGGCGACTGGGTGATCAATGGGGGTGAAGTGGGCCCTGTCGCCAAGCAGCTGCGGGAAGCCCTCCTGGACATCCAGTACGGCTTGGCCGCCGATACCCGGGGCTGGATGCATACGATCCTCTAGGGCTACTCCATCCCCATCCGTTTCCGGACCAGGGGGGCGGCGCCGCGGCTCACTTCGACCTCGGCGCCGCCCGTCAGCCTTACCAGGAGGCGCCCCGAGTCGCCGGGGCGCAGGCCCACGATGGCTTCGGGACGGATCAGCAGGTGCCGGTGCCCCTTGAGGAGGCCGTAGGGCTCCAGGGCTGCCTCGGCCTCCTGGAGGGACTTCCACAGGGTCCGCAGCCTTCCGTTGGCATGGGCCCAGACGGCCCCATCCTCGTATTCGAAGTGGGTCGTCCGGGCGAGCTCGACGAAGACCACCCCCTCACCGGCACGGACGGGATAGCGGAAGGGGCCCTGGGGGCCGGAGGGGGCTGTCGGGTGGGGGGCCTGGCGGAGGCGGGCCAGGGTCATGGCCAGCCTTTCGGAACTCACTGGCTTGAGGAGGTAGTCCACCGCCGCCTGCTCGAAGGCCTTGAGGGCGTGGTCGGCGAAGGCGGTGACGAAGACCACGGGCATCCGCCCCGCCAGTTCGGCCGAGACCTCCAGCCCCGAGAGCCCCGGCATCTGGATGTCCAGGAAGAGGACATCCGCATCGCCCCCGGCTTCGATCCATTCCATGGCGGCCACGCCATCGGTCAACTGGGCGACGACCTCACAGCCCTGCTCGCTGAGGAGGCGCACCAGGCGCTTCATGTTGTAGGGCTCGTCCTCGGCGAGGGCGGCCCGGAGCGGATCAGTCATGGCCTTCCCTCCAGGCGGAGCGTGGCGCGGGTCCAGCCCTGGGTCCCCACCAGGGTGAAAGAGGCGTCGGGGAGGATGTGGGCGAGGCGCTCCCGGAGGTTCCGCAAGCCGATGCCCTCGATCCGGTTTTCCGCGAGCGGCATGCCGGTGTTGGCGACTTCCAGGCAGGTGCATGCGTCTTTCTGGAAAAGGCGGATGTGCAGCTCCCCCCCGGTGCGGCAGGGGGAGATCCCATGCTTGATGGCGTTCTCCACCAGGGGCTGCAGGGTGAGTGGGGGGAGTTCCAGTTGCTCCAGGGTCTCATCCCAATCCCAGGAGACCTTCAGGCGGGGACCGAGGCGAAGGGTCTCCAGGGCGAGGTAGCGCTCGGTCATGGCCCGCTCCCGAGCCAGGGGGGCGAGGTCCAGGTGGCCATAGTCGAGCAGGTCCCTGAGAAAGCCGGAGAGGCCCAGGAGGATCTCCTCGGCGGCTCCGGGGTCTTCCCGCACCATCTCTGCAAGGGCGCTGATGGAGTTGAAGAGGACATGGGGGTTCATCTGCGACTGCAGGAGGTGCATCCGCGTCTCTGCGGCGATCCTCCTGGCGGTTCCGGCGGCCTCCTCCGCCTCTTCCTTGTGAGCCATGAGCCAGCTCACGAGAAGGCCCAGGAGCATGTATGAGAGCACCCCCAGAACTGGCTTTGGGTTGGTCCTGGCCTCCATGAGCTCAGTCGGGGCGGGACCGGGATGGGGGGCTCGGAGCCGGTGGGCCAGGTCGCTGGCGGCCACCATGGGCAGGGCCCACAGGACTGTCCAGGCGATGGCCTGAGCGAGGCCCCGGGGCAGGGAGGCCAGGTTCCGGGCACCGCCGCTCCACTGCCAGGCCATGGGGAGCACCATGAGGCAGACCAGGCTCCAGTAGAGCGGAGCGAGCACCAGGAGCAGGTGGTGGCCCCGGATACCCAGCCCGAGACTCCATGGCACCAGGACGCCCATGGCGCCGAGGATCAGGACAAGGCCCCAGTAGGTGGGGTTCCCCAATCGCCGAAGGGCGCTGTGCCACACCGAAGACGCTCGCATGATGCCAGTCTAACGGAGCAGGCGGCTCTCTCCCGAACCGTCCGATGCCCTTCCGCTGCAGTCCGATGCCTCCTGGATGCAGTTCAGCTCCTGAGTCCGGTGTGGCGATCCGGGAACTGCATCCTGGAAGTGGGGGGCCACCCCCGCAGGAGGCAGCCATGACGCTGAGATCCATCGCCACGCCCTTGACCATCGGGACCTTCATTGTCGTGGGGGTCACCGGCATCTGCATGCTGCTGGGCGTCCATGGCCTGGTCAACCCTGTCCACGAGATCTCCAGTGTCCTTTTTGTCCTGGGCAGTGTGCTGCACATCCTGGTCAACTGGAAGCCGACGGCTGCCCACCTGAAGAAGCCCATGGGTGCGAGCCTGGCCCTGATCTGTGCCCTGGTGACGGTCGCTGCGCTGGTCATGCCCTCCCGGAAGGGGGCCAATCCCCGCCAGGCCATGGGGCAGGCTGCGGAACTCTGTCTTGGGGCCGATCTTGGGCGCCTGGCAGATCTGACGGGCCAGCCGCAGCAGGAGCTGATGCATCGCCTTGCCCGGGTCGGCGTGAGTGCCCCCGATGCCCATGCGACCCTGCGCCAGATCGCCCAGGCCAACGGCAAGCAACCCATGGTCCTGCTGGCGGCGGTGCTGCCTCCTGCCCGGGAGCACTAGGACCGGGCGCGGGATAACTCGGCCAGGGTAGCGGCCAGGTCCCGCCGGTTGAAGGGCTTCTGGAGAAATCCCCGGATGCTGCTCTCCAGCATCTCGGAGACTTGGGCCCTCCCGGGGAAGCCGCTCATCAGGATGATGGGGACCTCTGGGTCGAAGCGGTGCATGTCCAGGGCCAGATCCCTGCCTGAGACCCCGGGCATCACCATGTCCAGGAGCACGCAGGAGAGGCGCTCGTGGCATTCCCGGAAGGCGTCCAGGGCCCGGGTGGCGTCCTCCACCTGCAGAACCTGGTAGCCCAGGGACTCGAGTTGGAGGGCGATGGCTGTGAGGACGAAGGCTTCGTCGTCGATGACCAGGATGCGCCCCTGGCCCAGAGGGAGAGGCTGCTCCGTGTGGGGAGGCCTCATGGCCTCCGGGCCCGCCAGGGGCAGGTAAAGGTGGAAGCTGGTACCCCTGCCCAAGGTACTCTCGACCTCCACTGCGCCCCGGTGGGACATCACCGTGCCGAAGACCGAGGCCAGGCCCAGCCCTGTTCCTTTATGGCGCTCCTTGGTGGTGAAAAAGGGCTCGAAGATGCGCGGCAGTTCCGCCTCCGGGATGCCGCAGCCCGTATCGGTCACGCGCAGGTGGAGGTAGTCCCCCTCCTCCAGTGGGCTGGCGCCTTTGCGGCAGCCACTCCCGGCGAGGTGGACATTGTCGGTGCCCAAGCTCAGGGTCCCTCCCCCCGGCATGGCGTCCCGGGCGTTGACCCCGAGGTTGAGGAGGGCATTCTGCAGCTGGGAGGGGTCTCCGACCACGGTGGCATCGGCGGCGTCCAGGCTGGTCTCAATCCTGATCCGGGGATCGATGGTACGTTCCAGGAGGGAGACCGTCTCGCGGATGATCTGGTGGACATCGGTGGGTGTGGATAGGATCTTTCCCTTCCGGGCGAAGGCCAGCAGCTTCCGGGTGAGCTGGCCCGCCCGCTCCGAGGCGTTGATGATGGTGTCCACCAGCATCCGGCGGCCCTCCTCGCCTGGGCTCTCCCTGATCATCTCGGCCGAAGCGAGGATGGCTGCCAGCATGTTGTTGAAGTCATGGGCCACCCCACCCGCCAATTGGCCGAGGGCATCCAGCTTCTGGGCCTGGTGGAGCTGCTCCTCCATGGCCCGGATCTCGCTCATGTCCTGGATTACGCAGATCAGGAGTCTCCGGTTTTCGTGCTGGAAGGCGAAGAGGCTGAATTCCGCCTCGAAGCCGGATCCATCCGACCGGGTACAGGTCCAGGCGCTGCGCTGGAGGGAGCCCCCGAGGGCAAGCCTGCAGAGGGCCTGTCCCTTGCCCGTGGAAGTCGAGCCGTCGGGCTGCTGCATGGGGGCCATTTCCCAGGGTGGGGTGCGGCTGCCGGCAGGGACCCGGAAGAGCTCAAGGTAGCGCAAGTTGGCGTCCACCACCTCTGGAGACTCCTGGTCAACGTGGGCGATCACCGCGATGGCCTCAGGGGAGGCATCGAAGAGGGTGCGGAAGTAGGCCTCGCTCCGGTGGAGTCTCCTTTGGCTCCGCTGGTTGCGGGCCTGCAAATACAGGATGGCGGCACACCCGGCGATCAGGAGTCCTGCGACGGCCAGGTTGATCTCCAGATCATGCCGCCACTGGGCCAGGGCCCTTTCCTCTGAGAACCCGGCGACAGCGGCCAGCGGCAGCCCCTCCAGGGCCTGGAATCCCCAGATCTGGCGTTGGGACTCTCCCAGGCCTGCGCCCCGGGCGGTCGGATGACCGCTGCTGGCCCAGGCGAGGAGGAGCGGATCCCGGCTGGGACTGCCGATGACCTCTCCCGAGGCCGGTGCAGGGGCCCGGGCCACCAGGGAGAGGTCGTGATCATAGAGGGCCAGCACCCAGTGCTGCTGGTCCACGGCCATCATGGAAGCCCCCAGCTTCTCTGCATCGAGGATGGCGAAGACGATGCCCGCAAAGTGGCCATCCGAAGAGATCAGCCGGCGGGTTGCATAGATCCCCCAGCGACCACTCACCCTGCCCAGAAGGGGGGAGGAGATCCGCATGAGGTCTTCCCAGGAGTCTCGCTGTGCCTGGAAGTAGAGACGGTCGGAGATATTGATCCCCGGGACTCGGTCATAGGAGGAGAAGACGTAATGCCCGTCCGGGGCGATGGCGTGGATGGCCAGAATCGGTGGGAGCTGCTCCATGCGCTTCCGGAAGGCCTCGCGCATCCGGTTCACATGGCGGGGGGTGACAGCACCGCTGCTGGCGAGGATGGCATCCGGGTCGAGGTGCTCCCGGAGGTCCAGGAGGAGGAGATCGGTTTCCTTGAAGATGGACTGGATCTGGTTCGCCGTCGCCTGGGCTCGGTTCTGGGCCCGTACGCTCAGCAGACCGAGTGCCCGACGCCGCCCCTCCAGGAGCATCCAGCCCTGGAAGAGCAGGGCCGCCACCGTGCTGAGGATCACGGCCAGGCAGAGAAGTGTGGAGGATCGGGGTCGCATGATCACCGCCGGGTCCGCTCAGGGACCCGACTGCTCATCGGCCCCAACCCGGGCCACCATGAAGGCCGAGCCCGAACGAGGCTCACTCGTAGGTGAGGACTTCCTTCTCCTCGCGGTAGGCGAAGATCTCGGCGAAGCGGCCCCAGGCCACGATGGTTTCGAAGGTCTGCTCGGGGTCCTCCATGGGGAGCCGGGTGCTGATCTCCTGGATGAGTTCTTCCTTGGGCAGCTCGCCCTCCCGGAGGTCCAGCATCTCCCGCACGACCCGGAAGAGCTTGAGCTCCAGAAGCTGGTCCCGCCAGAGGAGCTTGCGCTCGTCCATGCCGGCCTCGACGAAGCGGGTGCCCAGGGGGGTGAGGTGGACACTGCGCTTGGGAGTCTCCACCAGCTCCAGCATCTCCAGACCCTTCACGGCGGTGAGCACTTTCTCGAAGGGCACGTGGGTCTGAGCCACGACCTGGAAGAGGTCGCTGCTGCCGCCCTGGGTGGCCAGGTACTCCAGCAGGCCCAGGAGGTCAGCGTTCAGGGCGTAGGGTAGGGGCTCGACGATGTCCGCCTCGACACTGGGCTCCACGGTGGTGACGGCGATGTCCGGCAGCTCGGCGCTGGTGATGATGTCGTGGAGCTGGTCCACCAGGCGCAGGAACTCCGGGGAGCGCATGGCCCGCGGGCGGGGCAGGGGGTTCTCCACGATGGTGCGGACCCGGCCCGGGTTGGCGGAGAGGACCACGATACGGTCGGCCATGTAGGCCACTTCCTTGATGTCGTGACTCACCATCAGGATGGAGGAGGGGTTGCGCTCCCGGTCATCCCAGATGTCCAGGATCTCCGCCCGGAGGCCCTCGGCGGTGAGGGCGTCCACCTGGCTGAAGGGCTCGTCCATGAAGAGGATCTCGGGGTCCACCGAGAGGGCCCGGGCCATGCCCACGCGCTGCTTCATGCCGCCCGAGAGCTCCCGCGGATAGGCCTCCTCGAAGCCTTCGAGGCCCACCATGCGCAGCACGCGGTTGGTGCGCTCCTTCACGGCCGCCGGGGTCATGCCCTTGGCGCGGAGCACGGCTTCCACGTTCTGTTCGATGGTCATCCATGGGTAGAGGGCGAAGGCCTGGAAAACGATGGCTACGTTGGGGTTGAGGCCCTCCTGCTTCTCACCGCGGTAGCGCACCTGCCCCTTGGTGGGCTCGATGAGTCCGGCGAAGATGCGCAGGATGGTGGATTTGCCGCAGCCGCTGGGCCCGATGAGGGCGATGACCTCGTTGGGGCGGATGTCCAGATTGATGTCCTCCAGGACGCGCAGCGACTTGCCGCTGCCCCGGTCATAGGCCTTCTGGACGCCGCGGAGTTCGAGGATGGGAGCTGCTTCGTTCTGCATGGGGGACTCGGCTTATTTCGTCAGGGAGAAGCGGGTGTGGGCCAGGTGGTAGCAGGGCTTCCAGACGAAGCGGTTGAAGAGCACCACGATGGCCGACATGAGGAGAACACCTGCCGCCAGCAGGTGCAGCTCCTTGTGGTAGGCCGCCTTGCTGACCTCGGACCCCAGCCCGAAGGTGCTGAGGATGTTGTTGCCTTTGAGGGCGTAGTACTCCGCCACGATGCTGGTGTTCCAGGCGCCGCCCGCAGCGGTGACCCAGCCCGTGACCAGGTAGGGGAAGATGGCGGGGATGTAGAGGACCCAGAGCCGCTGCCAGGGGGGGAGCCTGAAGCTCTCGGCGGCCTCCTTCAGGTCTCCGGGAATGGCCATGGAGCCGGCGATGACATTGAAGAGGATGTACCACTGGGTGCCCAGGAGCATGAGCACCACGCAGCCGTAGCCCAAGGTGATATGGAGGTGGGCCATGATGGCCAGGGCCACAGGGAAGAGCATCGGGGCCGGGAAGCTGGCGGCCACCTGCACGACGGGTTGGAGGAGGCGGGAGAGGCGGGGGGAGAGGCCGATGGCCAGGCCCGCGGGCACGGCCCACAGGGTGCCCAGGGCGGTCGAGGCCATGACCCGCAGCAGGGTCAGAAGCCCGGCCTTGAAGAGCATCCACCACTGGGCAGGCTGGACCTGGGCCATGAAGCGGACGAGCTTGTACGAGGTGATGACCACGAGGATGAGGAGGGCCGCCAGGGCCAGGTTGGCGAACCAGCGGTGCAGGGACCAGCGGTGGAGGCTCCACGAGACCGCCGGGGCCTTCTTCTCGGCCCTGGGGCGGGGGTGGTAGCGGCGCTGTGCCCGCCGGTGCTCCATCCAGCGGATGAGGCGGGAGCGCCTCATGAGCTTGAGGAGCCAGCTGTGGGCGGTCTCGGCCTGAGCCGTCTCCTCCACCCGGAAGCGCTGAGCCCAGACCACCACGGGCCGCCAGATGACCTGATCCAGGGCCACGATCATGATCACCATGGCCACCACGGCAGCGATCATGGCCCAGGCGTTGCCCTGCTCCACGGCCACGCTCATGTAGGAACCCAGTCCCGGCAGGCGGAAGTCCTGGTCTCCCAGGCGGAAGGCCTCGGTGATCATGAGGAAGAACCAGCCGCCGGCCATGCTCATCATGCTGTTCCAGACCAGGCCTGAGGTGCCGTAGGGCAGCTCCACCCACTTGAAGCGCTGCCACCAGGTGAAGCCGAAGATGGTGCCGGCCTCCTGCATCTCGTTGGGGACGGACTTGAGGGAGTGGTAAAGGCTGAAGGTCATGTTCCAGGCCTGCCCAGCGAAGATCATGAGGATGGCGGCCAGCTCCAGCCCGAAGTTGCTGTGGGGGAAGAGGGCGCCGAGGGCCAGGATGAGTCCCGGCATGAAGCCCAGGACCGGAATGCTTTGGAGGATGTCCAGAATGGGGATCAGGAGCTTTTCGGCCCGGTTGTCCTTGGCGGCCCAGAAGGCATAGAGGAGGGTGAAACCCAGGGAGATCAGGTAGGCCGCGAGGCCCCGCATCATGGAGAAGAAGGTGTACTTGGGGAGGGCCCAGACCGAGAGATCGATCTCAACCACCGGGCGCTTGGCCCCCGTCCACTGGTGCCCCACCTGGATGAGTCCCCAGAGGAGGGCACAGCCCAGCAGGACGACGAAGAGGTCCACGTACCGACGGCGTCGGAAGGGATAGAACAGGGCGTTGGTCTGACCCCAGACCTTGTCCAGGAACTGAGTGATCATCGGGTTCCGAATCGAAAAGAGTGGTACACGGACAACCGGGGGTGATGGCCATCCCCGCGCTCTCCAAGGGTATCCTCCCGAAGGGCCGTCCGGTTGGAAAAGGGGTGTGACAATGCCCTGAGTCCCCAGGGGCGGGTATTTTGGAGAAAGTCGGCCACGGTCGTTCTAGAATGCTGGAAAAAAGGAGCAGGGTTGGTCGGACAGTGTCCCTCACAGATTCTCGGGCTGGCCTTGGTGCGAGGCATGCTGAACTGGGGAGACCTCGCCCGCATCCAGGTTGTGTCCGGGGGGGAGGAGGGCGGGGAATTGCTCCTGAGGCTGGACTCCCTGGGGCTCCTCAGCATGGAGCAGCAGGCCCGTCTGGCTCAGGATCTGCAATGCGGAGAGCCGCTCAGCCCTCGGGCCCCCATCGCCTGGAGAACTGAAACGGCGCAGACCACGGCCCAGAACTTCCAGACCTCAACCCTGCTGCCCACCTGGGGGCACTACCGCAATCTCCGCCTGATTGGTGAGGGCGGCATGGGGCGGATCTTCCAGGCCTACGATCCCAGCCTGAAGCGCGTGGTGGCCCTGAAGATCCTCCGCGGGGACTCCCCCGAGCACATCCTGCGCTTCCTGCTGGAGGCCCAGAACCAGGCGGCTGTGGAACACCCCAATATATGTCGGGTCTACGAAGTGGGGGAGTGGCAGGGCTACTCCTTCATCGCCATGCAGTACATCGAGGGGGAGTGTCTGGACCACTTGGCCGCGAGACTGAGCCTCCGGCAGAAGGTCGAGATCATGCTGACGGTGGCCGAGGCCGTCCATGCGGCCCATCTGCAGGGTCTCATCCACCGCGATCTCAAACCCGCCAACATCCTGGTGGAGCGCATCCCCGATGGCCGCCTCCGCCCTTATGTCATGGACTTCGGCCTCTCGCGCGGCGCTGATGCCTGTGGGCTCACGGTCACGGGTATGGTGCTGGGGACGGCCCACTACATGGCTCCGGAACAGGCCCGGGGCGATCACCGCCAGGTCGACTGCCGGACGGATGTATACGGGCTGGGGGCCACCTTCTACAGGGTGCTGAGCGGGCAGCCTCCCTATGCCGATGTCGATGCCATTGAGGCCACTGCCCGTTCCCTGGCTTCGGGACCGGTGAGTCTGCGCCGCCTGCAGCCCGAGCTGCCTAAGGACCTCGCCCTGATCGTGGCGAAGTGCATGAAGCGGGACCCAGGGGAGCGCTATCCTTCGGCTCTGGCCTTGGCTGAGGATCTGCGGCGTCACCTGGAGGGGGAGCCCATCCTGGGCTCCGGGGACAGTTCCAGACCGCGGATCTGCCATCTGCTCCGGAAGCGTAAGGGGCAGGTGTTGCTCATGGGGGTGTCGTTCCTTCTTGTCCTGGTCTTTGCCGGGATCGCCATGGGGGCCCGCCTCCGTGCGGCCCGGCAGGTCCGCCTCGCCCAGCACCTGGCCCTTGAGGTGACGGCCATGGAGAGCCAGGTCGCCGACGCCTATCGCATGCCTCTGCATGGCTTGCAGCCGGAGATGGAGGGACTGCGCCGACGCATCAAAACCCTGCAGCAGGAGGGCAGTGCTTCAGGGCGCGCGGCCCAGGGGCCGGTGGCCTATTCCCTGGGGCGTGCCATGCTCGCCGCCGGGGCTCCGGCCGAAGCTCTGAAGAGCCTCGAGCAGGCCAGGGGGGACGGCTTCCGGACGCCGGATTCGGCCTTCCGCCTCGCGCTGGCCTGCATCGAACTGGAGTGTAGAGACTCGGGACCTTCGGCGGAGGCCCGGGTCCGGATCACCAATCTCCTGAGGGAGGCCCAGGGGAGTTCTCTGGTCAGCCGGACCTATGTCGAGGCCCTTCTGGCCTTTTATGAAGGGCGCTTGAACCTGGCCTGGGGGCTGGCGGAGCGGGCGCTGCGGGAGGCACCTGAGCTGTACCAGGCCAGGGCGCTCCAGGCCGAGATCCGCCTGGAGGAAGCGCAAGTGCTCAAGGAGGACCAGGCCGCCCTGAGGGCCTTCATCCTGGCTTCGGAGGCCCTCCATGATGCCCAGGCCGCGGCGCCTTCGGATCCCTGGCTCCGGGAGCTGGAGTGCCGCCGCTGGCGTCAGGAGATCGCCTGGCGGAAGGCGCGTGGCATGGACTTCACCGGAGCGGTCTCCGGCCTGACGGCAGCCAGGGAGAATTTGGCGCGCCTTAATGTAGTATGATTATTTTATAAGTATGTACCCAGACGATGGGTGGGGCCGCGCTGGGAGCTAGGCCTTCCAGGGGCACTCCGGCCAGTCCCAGGTGATGGTCCCCCGGCGTCCGCCCTCCTTCTTCAGGAGCCGCACGGGGCCCAAGGCCATCTCATGGCTGACGGCCTTGAGCATGTCGTAGAGGACCAGGAGGCCGGTGGAGGCACCGGCAATGGCCTCCATCTCGATGCCGGTCCGCCCTTCCGTCGAGACTTCCACCTTGATCCAGGCCCGGCGGGTCTCTGGCTCCCAGTGGTGATCCACGGTCACGCCATCGATGACCAGGGGGTGGCAGAGGGGGATCAGTTCGGAGGTGCGCTTGACGCCCCCCACGGCACCCAGGCGGGCCACGGTCCAGGGATCCCCCTTGGGGCCTCCCCCCTGGGAGAGGGCCTCAGCGCAGGCGGGGCAGAGCTCCATGCAGCCCACCGCCACGGCCCGGCGGCGGGTGATGGCCTTGTCGGAGACATCCACCATGGTGGGGCGGCCTTCAGCGTCCATGTGGGTCAGAGGGTTCATCGGTTCTCCTGGTCGGGAAAGAGGTCCAGCAGGGTGCTCCGGAGCGAGGCGGTGTCCGGTGCGAAGGCCAGGGGGGCGTAGGGGGCCATGCTGGCCTGGTTGTAGAAGCCGTGTCCCACGGCGATCCTGGGCACCCCGGCCCGCTGGGCCATCTCCATGTCGAAGGGGGTGTCGCCCACCATGAGGGCCTCCTCCGGGGGCAGGCGGTGGGCTTCCAGAACCTGCTCGAGGCTCTCGGGGTGGGGCTTGCCGTGGCTCACCTGATCCGGTGTGATGATCGGCGAGAAGATCCCCGTCCAGCCCAGGCGGGCGAGCTGGCGGTTGAGGGGCAGGGTGCGCTTGGAGGTGGCGAGCGCCATGGGGATCCCCAAGGTGCTCAACTCCGAAAGAAGGCCGTCCATGCCGGGGAAGGCCCTCAGCAGGGACTCATGATCAGCATGCCCGAAGCTGCGGTAGGCCTTGAGGACATGAGCCACCTCGAGGCCAAGAGGGCCGAAGGTCCTCTGGATGCCCACCTCCACGGGCAGGCCCACATATTTCAGCCATTCGGTCATCAGGTCGTGCGAGAGGCTGAGCGCCTCCAGGGCGTGGGCCATGCCCGCCTCGATGAGTGGACGGCTGTCCACCAGGGTCCCGTCGAAATCCCAGACAATCAGCTTCAAGAATCCACTCCTCCACCTTCATCCTACCAACGGTCAGGCGTACCCTGAGACAATGGAGGCATGGATGGAGTCCCGATGACCGATACCCTGAGTCCCGTCGAACGCCTGGTGGTCGCCCTGGATGTGCCGGGGGCCAAGGAGGCCCTTGAGCTGGCCGAGGTCCTCCGCGGGAGGGTGGGGATGCTCAAGGTGGGGCTGGAGCTCTTCTGCGCCGAGGGGCCCGCCTTTGTGAAGGCCCTTCAGGCCTATGCCCCGGTCTTCCTGGACCTCAAGCTCCACGACATTCCCAACACGGTCAAGAGGGCATTGGAGGCGCTTATGCCCTTGGATCCCCGTCTGATCAATGTCCACGCCCAGGGGGGGCCGGCCATGATCCAGGCCGCTGCTGAAGTGGTGCGGGCCCACCGGAACCGCGGCGGGCGCACCGAGCTTCTGGCGGTGACCGTGCTCACCAGCCTGGATCGGGAGGCTCTCGCCTCTTACGGGCTTGCCCTGGAGCCCGCGGAACTCGCCCTCAACCTGGCCACTCTGGCCCGTCGGCATGGCGCCGATGGGGTGGTCTGCTCGGCCCAGGAAGTCGACCAGCTCCGCCAGGCCTGCGGGGGCGGCTTCACTTATCTGACCCCTGGCATCCGCCCCCGGGGGGCCGATGCCCAGGACCAGGCCAGGGTGGTCACTCCCGAGCAGGCGTTGCGGAACGGGGCCACCTGGCTGGTGGTCGGCCGACCCATCACCCAGGCCCCTGATCCGGCCCAGGCCGCCGACCGCATCCTGGCGGAAATGACCCTGGCCTGAGCCATGGTCAGCGCCACTCCACTCGTCTTCCGTCCCAGTGCCTCGCAGCGCGCCATCGCCGCTCTGCTCTGCGCCGGATCACTGATGATGGGGATCAGGGCCCTGGTCCTCCTCGTCCAGGGTGTCCCCAGGCTGCTTTGGGCCATCAAGGTGGCCGAGGCCTCCCATGAGCCGACCTTCGTGCTGTGGTTCCTGGTGGCGGCCTCGGTGGCGGCCTGTCTGGCGGGGGGGGCCTTCCTGCTGGCGGCCCTCCTCGGCATGCTGCTCATCGAGGGCTGCCATGTCCTGGTGGATGATCTGGGGATCGTGGTGGACTTCGACTCACTGCCCGGCTCCCTGGCCCGGCGGATGGGGGCCGGGCGCCTGACCTGGAAACAGATCCGGAGTGTGGACAAGCATCGCTTCTCCTTCGTGATCACGGGAGAGCAGGAGCTTCCGCCCTCCCGGATCCGCTTGAGGCTTTTGATGGTCGACCAGCTGGAACGCCTGATGAATATCATCTTCGAACGCAGCCCCGAGCTCCGCCAACCTTGAGCCAAGGTGGAGTAGTCTTGGAGCAGGCCTATGCAAGCGCGAAAGGTTTTCCCGATGCTGATCCCCCGTCCCCTGATCCTGGCCGCCCTGCTGGCGCTCCCCTGCGGGGCCCAGACCGTCTATGACAGGTTCAGGGAAAGCTACCCCCTCTGGGAGAAGCAGCTGGAGAAAGGGGACGCCACGGCTGTCCGCAAGGCCGCCGAGGCTGTGATCCAGAAGGAGGGTGCGGTAGTCAATCCTTCTGATTACAATGAGATGCGAGCTCTGGTGGGCGCCATGGATGTCGCCGCCCGGGCCTGTGTCCTGCAGGGGGACTGGGAGAATGCGGTCCAGTACCTCCAGAAGGCCAGTGGCGCCGCCGCCGACAACCTCGCCCACGCCGAGGCCACCTTCGGGAAGGTCCGGAAGGACCACGAGCAGAAGCTCCAGGAGTGGACGGCGGCGATGGAGCCCATGGAGAAGCGCCTCAAGGCCATGGACGAGCAGCCTGGGCTCAGCGATGTCCAGATGAAGGCCCGTACCCAGCTCCGGGCTTCCGTGGCTGAGTACCAGGCGGCCGTCGAGCGCAGTCGGCAGGCCCTCAAGGAGATCGATGGCCTGCTGGATCAGCTCCGCACCATCAGGGCTTCCTACGACAAGTCCCTCGAGGAGTGGCGCACTTTCCTGGAACGGGAAAGACTGGACATCGCCCAGGCGGGGTCTCCAGCCCGCTATGTGGCCGAGAAGCTCCCCCAGGTCCGCGCCGATGAGACCAAGCCGCGCTTCGACCGCCTGGCCTATGCCCGGCGGCTGAAGCGTCTGGACCCCGCCAACCCTGCCTGCGCCGAGTTCCTGGGAAGCCTTGTGGGTTCGGACGAGCCGGTGCCCACCCCCAAGGCAGAGGCGCCGGTGAAGAGGAAGCGCAAGGCCACCCGGCGCTCCTGAGCTGTCTGGACCCACGGGCTCAAGGCCCTGCCTGGAGTAGCGCCCGCCGGGATGGCGGGCGATACTCTGTTTCCATCGGATAGGAGGATGACATGGCCTGGAAGCAGTCGCTGGCCAAGCTCAAGCAGGACCTGAAGGCCGCGGAGGGCGATGCCCCCAGGGCCGCCGCTCCCAAGGCTGTGCCCAAGAAGGTGGAGCCGGTGGCCAAGCCGATTGAGGAGGAGGATGACCTCTTCCTCTCGGCCATGGGGGTCAACCGGCGGGGGCGGGGGCTGAAGCCCCCCATGCAGGAGGCGCCGGTCGTCAAGACCGAGTCTGGCGCACTCCGCGCCCAGCCCAAGGATGTAGGAGAGACCCCGCTGTCGGTTCCAGCCCAGGAGCTGCCTGCGACAGGAGACGACTTCGGCCAGGCCATGGCGGGCCTCAAGGGCATGAAGGCCCTGGCCAGACCCCTTCCCGGGACGGCCCCAACCCCGGGTTCCAAGCCGGCGTCTGCATCCTTGCCCGAGCCTGAGCCACGACCTGAAGCGGAGGCCCCCCTGGAGCAGGAGGCTGCCGCAGCGCCGCCTGAAGGGGTGCCGGCCGATCCGGAACCCATCCCTCCTACTCCCCAGCGCATCCAGCTCGCTGCGGGCATGGCCATTGAGGTGGATGGATCCCTCGATCTCAGGGGGCACACCGCTGCGGACGCCCTGGAGCGGGTCAGGGAGCGAGTGCTGGATGGTGTGTGTCTGGGCTGGCGTACCCTGCACATCCTTCTCGGAGAATCGGAGGAGAGCCGGGAACTCCTGCTGGCATACCTCTCCGCAGCCGATCCGCGGGTGATCCCCCGCTACGCCCAGGCGCCCATCCCCATGGGGGGGGCGGCGGCCTGGGTCCTCTACCTCGGAAAACCCTGAGAGAACGGAGAGAGCATGAGTCTTCTTGTAGTCGGCAGTGTTGCCTTCGATGATCTGGAGTCCCCCTTCGGAAGACAGGAGAGGGTGCTGGGCGGCTCCGCCAGCTACTTCTCCCTGAGTGCCAGCCGTTTCCATCCCGTGCAGGTGGTGGCGGTGGTGGGGGATGACTTCGGCCCGGAGGAATACCGGGTCTTCGAGGGCCGACCGATCGATCTCGCCGGTCTGGAACGCAAATCGGGGCAGAGCTTCCGTTGGAAGGGCTCCTATGGCTACGACCTGAACGAGGCCCGCACTCTGGAGACCCACCTCAATGTCTTCGCAGGGTTCAAGCCCCAGCTGCCCCAGGCCTTCCGGAGCGCCCCCTTCCTCTTCCTTGGCAACATCGATCCGGTGCTCCAGCTGGAGGTTGTCCGGCAGATGGCCCATCGCCCCCGCTGGATCGCCCTGGATACCATGAACTTCTGGATCACCGGTGCCCCGGACGCGCTCCGGAAGGTCCTGCGGGAGGTGGACATCCTCCTGGTCAACGAAGCCGAAGCCCGGGCGCTGGCGGGAGAGCACAACCTCCTGAAGGCTTACCGGAAGATCCGGGAGATGGGGCCGGAGATCCTGGTGGTGAAGCGGGGTGAATACGGCGCCGTCCTCATGACCCCTGGGGAGGTCTTCATCGCCCCGGCCTTCCCCCTGGAGGATGTCTTTGACCCCACCGGGGCTGGTGACACCTTTGCGGGTGGCTTCCTGGGGCACCTCGCCCGTGAGGGGTGCCGCGACATGGAGACCCTCAAGGCGGCTGTGCTGAGAGGGGCGGTCATGGCCAGCTTCACGGTTGAACGGTTCGGGACCCAAAACTTGGCTCTTGTGACCGAAGAGGCGATAAGAGAAAGGTTGAAAGCTTTTTCGGCGATGATTCAGGTGAGTGAGCTATAATTCGTTTGCCTTTCCATGGGAGAAACCGATGCATCAGCGGAATCGGCTGTGTGCGTTCACAATGGCGAGCCTCTCGGTCATCGCCCTGTCTGCTCAGGATGCTCCCACGCCTGCAGTGGGGGAGTCTCTCAGAGTCGCCCCCCACTACTCCAGGTGGGACTATCCCAAGGAGGTGACGCTGCCCGCCGAGGCCCAGCTTCACATCGTGGAGAAGGGGGACACCCTCTGGGATCTCGGCAATAAATACCTCGGCAATCCCTTCGCCTGGCCCAAGATCTGGGAGAAGAACAAGTGGGTCAAGGATCCCCACTGGATCTACCCTGGAGACCCCCTGGTCGTTCCGGCCGGTAAAGTGATGGGGGACGCCGGGCAACCCCCCGTGGCCTCTGATGATGTCCTCGGATTGCAGCCTGACCGGCGCCTGGGCGGCAAGCCGGTCATGCCTGAGTGGGCCTTCACCTTCCAGGACTTCATCCAGCTGCCCTATCTTGCTCCTGAAGGAGCCGAGAAGCACCTCGCCGGGCTCAAGGCCCTTAAGATCGTCGACAGCGACAATCCGGACCGTGAGAATCTCGGCGACGGGGACAGGATCTACCTGAATGCCGGCCAGAATGCAGGGGTCAAGGAGGGGAGCCGGCTGCTCATCCTCAAGGTGGCCGACAAGGGGATCCAGCATCCCGACCAGCGCAGTGGCTGGAAGACCATTGGCGACGTCCTCCAGCAGGTGGGTGTGGTTCGGGTCATCCAGGTCAACCCCCAGGGGTCGGTGGCTGTCATCGAGAAGTGCATGGATGGCGTGGTCGTGGGCGATCATGTGGCCGACTTCCAGGAACCGGCGAATGTGCCCCTGAAGCTCCGGACGGACATCGCGGAGCCCATCAAGGTGGGCAAGGTGCAGGCCAAGGTGGTGTACTGCCGGGAGAACCACGAGTCCTTCGGTGCTGGAGACTTGGTCATCATCGACAAGGGAACCAAGGATGGCCTGGCTCTGGGCAACATCCTCCTGGCCTACCGGAATGTGAAGTGGGATGTGGACAGCAGTGAAACGGTCCGGAATGAGCAGACCAATCGCTATCAGGGTCAGCTCATGGTCGTGAAGGAGGGGGAGAACTACTCCACCTGCCGCGTGCTGCGCAGCGTCTCGGAGATGCATGTGGGGGACCTCCTCACCCGCTGATCTCCTGCTGCAGTTCGACCACCACGCGCTCGCCGCGGGTGGGCAGACGATAGGGGTGGGCCGAGCAGGCCCACCCCTTTGGCTTGTCCTCGTAGATCCAGTCAGGTCCCTTGAGGGCGAAGAAGGGGGCCCCGGCGAGGCCATGCCGCTCCCACCAGGAGCTCAGGAGGGTGAGGGGGCCCACCGCCTTGGCCATGCCTGCGCTTGCCCCCAGGGGGGGAAGCTGCTCGGCCTGCCCGGGGGTGGGCCTTAGGTTGGGGAGTGCGAGCTCCAAGGCGACCTGGCGGACGAAAGCCATCTTCTTCCCGGCCTTGTCCACAGCGGCCACCTGGAGGTCGGGGCGCAGAATGGCGATGACCGCTGCGGGGATTCCCATTCCCGTTCCGAAGTCCGCGACCAGGGCGCCAGATGGGAGGGCTGCCAAGTGGGGGAGAAGTGCCGAGGCGTCGAGGACCAGCTCCTCGAAGCGATCCCCCGGGGGGAGGGAGGTGAGGGCGTGGGTCTTGTTCCAGCGGTCGAGCAGCAAGAGGAATTGGTCGAGACGCGGGTCCTGGAGGATGGCGAGATCAGTCTGCATGGAATAAACGTATCCGAGTGGGAGGAGGGCTTCCAGGTCTTGATGGAGTGGGCTGATGACCTTTGGGACTCCGGCTGGTGAAATTCGGGGGAAGTGATTTCATTGTTGTTATTATCCCGTAGGCGAATTTCCTATAGGAGTTGACAAATCAGGCGTTTCTGCCATATTTTATTTACCTGTATGGCCTGGAAGAATGGAGATGTGAAATGCCGGAAGAAGTTGCGGAATTCAAGGTGGATTGGTCTTCCCGCAGCAAGCTGCGCGGGCCGGGCGAACGGTCCCTGGGGCCCCTGCTCGAAGGGTTGAGGCTGCGTCTGGCGCCAGGCGCGGCTGGGCTCTCCATTTCCTATGTGGATGACCGCATCATGCGCAAGTTGAACCGGGAACACCGTGGGATCAACCAGACCACGGATGTTCTGAGTTTCCCTGCCGAGCCCGAGCCGGGGGCCTTTCAGCATCTGGGAGATCTGGTCATCAGTCTTCCGGTTGCAGACAAGATGGCCAAGAAATTGGGCGTCAGTCGCAAAAGAGAGATTGAAACCCTGGTTATCCATGGATTTCTCCACTTGTGCGGCCACGATCACGAAACGGATCAGGGGGAGATGCTGGAACTCCAGTCCCAGCTTGAGCGGGAATTGCTGGGGGAGGAACCCCTGCCTATGGCGCTCAAGCGCGGACGGAAG
Source organism: uncultured Holophaga sp. (assembly GCF_963677305.1). Classification (GTDB taxonomy): domain Bacteria; phylum Acidobacteriota; class Holophagae; order Holophagales; family Holophagaceae; genus Holophaga. Next base: position 47,303 of record NZ_OY781925.1, on the reverse strand, counting down.
CCGGGCAGCAAGGTCAAGGTCCTCAAGACGGGGACCCGCGTGGTCGTGACCGGGCGGGCGGCCAAGGCCCTGGTGCGTAGCCAGGAGGCCAGGAAGGTCAAGGCTGTGAAGAAGGCCGCCGAGGCTCCGGTAGCCAAACCCAAGGTCAAGGTCCCTCGGAAGCCGGGGCGTCCGGCCAAGGTGGCCGCTGCGCCTGTGGCGGCCGCCCCGAAGCGGGCTCCCCGCAGGAAGAAGCCCACAAGGACCCGTACCGGCGTCATTGCCTGATCCCCAGCTCGGCTCCTGTCCTCCATGGCCTCCGCTGTCGTGGGGGTGGTGGGCAGTCGCCTCTGGTCTGGCAGGGCATGTAAGGGTAAAATCGTCCTTCGGCTCCATTCGGACCTACCCTCGGAGAACCTGTGATCAATCTGCTGCTGGGCTTCGTCGCGGGCCTCGTCATCTTCCTCGTACTCGCGCTCCTCAAGCTGAACGTCGCCTTCGCCCTGGTTCTCGGGCTCGTGGGCGGCGTGGCTGTCTTCTTCTATCTCGGCAAGCGGCTCCAGGGAAAGCTGGAGGAGATCTTCAACCGGGCGGGTGAGCAGCTCAAGCGGCAGCAGTTCGACCCCGCCATCGAGATCATGAAGGAGGGGTACCAGTACGCCAAGTGGCAGTTCATGGTCAGAGGCTCCATTGATGGCCAGATCGGGATCGTCCAGTACATCCGGAAGAAGAACGAGGAGGCCGAGCCGCTCCTCCGCTCCGCTCCCGCCAGCCACTACATCGCCAAATGCATGCTCGGCATCCTCCAGTGGAAGCGCAAGGAGAACGCCGCTGCCCGGGAGACCCTCGAGAAGGCCATGCACTCCGCCAAGAAGGAGAGCCTGGTCTATGCCATCCATGCCTATGTCCTGATGGAGATGCATGAGAGGGACAAGGCCATCCAGGTCCTCAACCGGGGCTTGGGCTTCTGCAAGGGGGATGACCGCCTGCAGAGCAACCTCACCCTGATCCAGAACAACAAGCCCATGAAGATGAAGGTGTACGGGGAGCAGTGGTACCAGTTCCTGCTGGAGCGTCCCATGATGCGCCAGGAGCCCCCTCCCTACGCCCGGGTCTCCAAGCGGGCGATGCGTGGATGATTTCGGAATAAACATACTTAGGGAGCGTACGCATGTCCGGCCACAATAAATGGTCAACCATCAAGCACAAGAAGGGCGCCGCCGATGCCAAGCGCGGCAAGCTCTTCACTCGGATTCTCAAGGAAATCACCGTCGCCGCCCGGCTCGGCGGCGGTGATGTCGGCTCCAATCCCCGCCTGCGCCTGGCGGTGGACCAGGCCAAGGGCAGCAACATGCCCAAGGAGAACTGGGAGCGGGCCATCAAGAAGGGCACTGGCGACCTCGAGGGCGTGAACTACGAGGAAGTGGTCTACGAGGGCTACGGTCCCGGAGGGGCGGCCATCATCGTCGAGGCCCTCACGGACAACAAGAACCGCACCACGCCTGAGGTCCGCAGCTACTTCGCCAAGTTCGGCAGCGACCTGGGCGCCAGCAACTCCGTTGCCTACATGTTCGCCAAGCAGGGGCAGATCGTGGTCGAGCCCCAGGTCGAGGAGGACAAGATCATGGAAGTGGCCCTGGAGGCGGGGGCCGACGATGTGGAGCAGCAGGAGGAGGCCTGGGTCATCACGACGGCCCCCGAGACTTTCCAGGCGGTGAAGGATGCGGTGGACGCCGCTGGCCTGCCGGTGCTCGAGGCCCAGATCATCAAGGCCGCTTCGACCTCTGCCCAGATCCCCGATGACAAGCTCAAGAGCTTCCTCAAGCTCATCGATCTTCTCGAGGACAACGATGATGTGCAGAACGTCTGGCACAATGCCGAGTACGACGAACCCGAGGACTGATCTCCTGCGTTCCACACAAAGCAGAAGCCGGACCCGTGGGTCCGGCTTCTGCTTTGTGCCGATTGAGGATCACTTGGCGCTGGCGTAATCCTTCAGGCCATCGAAGGTCGGAGTCAGGGCCTTCATCCCCTTGCGCCAGTTGGCAGGGCATACCTCGCCGTGCTCGTTGGTGTAGTCAATGGCGTCCAGAACCCGGAGGACCTCGTCGACATTCCGGCCCAGGGGCAGGTCATTGATGGTGATGTGGCGCAGGGTCTGCTTTTCATCGGCGTCAATGATGAAGAGGCCCCGTAGCGCAACGCCTGCTCCCAGCAGTACCCCGTAGTCCCGGGCGATGTCCTTGTTGATATCCGAGACGAGTGGGTAGGCAATGCCCTTGATGCCCCCGATGGTGCGTTCAGTGTTGGCCCAGGCCCAGTGGCTGAACTTGCTGTCGACGCTCACCCCCACCACCACCGTGTTCCGCTCCCGGAACTCCTCGATGGCATCGGAGAAGGCCAGGATCTCCGTAGGGCATACAAAAGTGAAGTCCAGGGGGTAGAAGAAGAGCACCACCTTCTTTCCCTTGAACTGGCTCAGCGTGAATCCATCAACAAATTGTCCGTCCACCAAGGCATCGGCCTTGAAGTCGGGTGCGGGCTGGGTCACGAATGCGGTCATGGTTCCTCCCAAGGGCCGGGCTCTCCCGGATGCTTTGACTGATAATTAGTCTCAGCGGAGGGGTATTCCGTGACAGCTCAGGGCAGGGGTTCCCCGGCCCAGGAGATGTTGAAAGCCTCGCGGATGGCCGGGAGCCCCCAGTCGGCCCCCAGGGTGAGTCCCAGCTTGGCGAGGGCCGCCCAGCGGGTGTGGAGCCCCCCGGCGATGGCCCCTAGTTCCGCCGCGAGGCGTCCGAGGGCATAGGCCCCCAGGTCCACACCGCCCGAGAGGCACTGGCTGGTCAGGACCACCGGAAGAGCCTGCTCCCGGCAGTGAGCGAAGAGGGCCTGGAGGTCGGGACGCTCCATGGGGAGGTTGCCCGCCCCGAATGCCTGGATGAGGACACCCCGGGCATTCGGGGCCGGAAGGGACCACTCCATACCCGGAAAGGGGGTGTAGACGGCGATGCGGTGCTCCAGGTGGCCACCGAGCCCGGCGGGCAGGCAGCGGGGGAAGCTTCCGGCATGGGGGTGGATCCGGACACTCAGGCCCAGATCCGCCAGGGCCGGGATATTGGCAGAGACAAAGGCCTCATAGCGGTGCACGCTGGCCTTTTCGGTGCCGACCCCCCGCAGCCAATGGTCCCCGAAACAGATGCCCACCTCCGGCACGCCACTGGTGGCGAGTTCGACGGCATCCACCAGGTTGCTCCGGGCATCGGTGCGGGCATAGGCCAGGGGGCGCTGGGCGCCCGTAAGGACCACGGGTTTGCCGAGATCCGACAGGAGGAAACCCAGGACCGAGGCCGTGAATGCCATGGTGTCCGTGCCATGGATGATGACCACGCCCAGGCAGTCCCGGGACCTTTCCCGGACCAGGTGCGCCAGGCTGAGGATGTGACCCGGCTCCAGGGAGGCGCTGTCGAGGTTGAAGGGGACCTCCAAGTGGAGCTCCGCCAGGCTCTCCAACTCGGGTACCTGCTGGCGGACCCCCTCCAGAGAGGGGCCCGGAGCGAGGCTGGCGGACTGCCCGGAAGGGGCCATCCCGAGGGTGCCCCCGGTGTGGATCAGAAGGATGCGGGGACGCATGCGCGCCTCCTGGGGGCTATTCGGCGCTGGTGGCGGTCCGGGTGCGGGCGAGAGCTGCCTGGTTGAGCCAGATGCCGCCGAAGCGGCCCCAGAGGGAGCTGAGTCCGGGACGGGTGCGCCCCTTGAGCTCCAGGGCCTGGAGCTCGGCCTGGAGAACCTTGATGGACTCGCGGCTCTGGATGGCCTCGACCAGGGACTGGCGGGTCCCGAAGGTCAAGGCGGGGGCAGGGGTCCTGGAGATGATCCGGGCTGCCCACAGGTGGCCATCGGGCGTCCAGAGGAGGGGCGTCGTCTGGCCCACAGCCGTGTCGAGCAGCGCCTTGCGGATGGCTGGCTGCTGGATGAGCTCGCCCAGGGAGGCCAGCTTGATGTCCTTTTGGGGGGTGGGCGTACCCAGGGCGGTCAGGCCACCCTTCTGGAGCTTGTCCCGGCTGGCGGCCATGAGCTGCTTGCGGACCTCCTCCAGCCGGTAGGCCGCCAGGACTCGCGCCCGGATGTCTGCGAGGGGTGGGACGGCGCTGGGCTGCTCCTCCTTGACGCGGAAGACCACGAAGCGGTCACCCAGGGGCATGACCTTGGAGACCTCTCCTACCTTGAGGGCGAAGGCGCTGTCCATCAGGGAATCCACGCTGCCCAGGCCATCGATCTGAGCGCCGGGCTCATTGGCCAGGGGCCTGGAGAGCTGAGCCTTGAGCTGCTGGTTCTGGGCGGGGGCACTGAGGTCACCCTTCTTGCCCGCCGCCTTCCGGATCTGCTCCAGGCGGTCCTTGGCGCGGGTGACGAAGCGCTCCTGGGCCAGCCGCGTCTTCAGCTCGGGCTTGACCTCCTCGAAGGGCTTGACCTTGCGTCCCTCGAGGCGGATGAGGTGGATGCCGAAAGCAGAGCGGACGGGGTGGCTGATCTCCCCCTCCTTGAGTCCCTTCGTTCCGTCCACATAGCCCTTGTCAAGGCGGGCGGCAGCCATCCAACCCAGCTCACCCCGGTTGCTCTTGGCACTGGGGTCCTGGCTGAGCTCCAGGGCCGTCTTGTTGAAGTCCTGGCCAGCGATGAGCTTGGCGCGCAGCTCCTCAGCCTTGCGGGTTGCCTCCAGGAACTCGGAGTCGCTGCGGGCGGTGAAGAGGATGTGGCTGGTCTTGAGCTCGAGGTAGTCGGTCTGGTGGGAGTCGTAGGCGCTTTTGAGGGATGCCTCATCGGGCTCCAGGCTGCTGCCGAAGTCGGCGGCCTGAACGGAGACATACTGCAGGATCCGGCGGGGTCCCACCTGGAAGCGGGAGCCGGAGGTGCTGAGGAAGGCCTGGAGCTTGGCATCGCCGGGATCGGCCACGCCAGCCGGGTCAGGGACGGTTGTGACGGTCTCGAAGCTGACCTGCTCGTTGCGGAGGCGGTTCTCCTGCTGCAGCCAGGCTTCATCCACGGGGACGGCGGCCGCTGCCTGGGCCTTGAGCTTGTTCACCTCTGCTTCAAGGCGGACCTCTTTTTCCCAGATGTTGAGACTGGTGCCGCTCTCCTTGAGGATGGCGTTGATCTCGGCGGTGCTCCGGAGCTGGCCGTTCTGGAGGAAAACAGGGTACATCCGCAGCCGGGCCTCCAGCGTGGAGGCCACCTCGGCATCGGTCACGACGATGCCGTGCTCCTCAGCCAGCTCCTCGGCGAGTTTCTGCCCCACCAGGTAGTCGAGAGCCTGGCTCTGCAGGTAGGCCCCCATGGCCTCGAGGTTGGCCTGTTTGCCCAGGCGCCGGATGGTGTCGGACACCTTCTGCTCCACATCCCGGCGAAGGATCTCCCGGCCGTAGACCCGCGCCATGACCGCGTCCTGCGATTCGCTATCTCCGCGGCCCGGGGCCAGATAGGCCACCATGCCCAAAAGCACCACGACCATGACGACGGTCATGGGCATCTGGTTCCCTTTGAAAACCTGCCGGAAGTTGCGAAGCATGGAATCTCCAGGTGCGAACTACCTAGGTTATCAAAGGTTCTCCCGATGGCCTAAACTGAGTATCCGAGGACCGCATGACTGTACGACCTGTGATCACCTGGGGGGACCCCCGACTCAAGAAGAACAGCGAGGATGTAGGCGAGTGGACGCCCGAGCTCCAGCAGCTCGTGGAGGACATGTTCGAGACCACCTACGCGGAGGAGGGCGTGGGTCTCGCCGCCCCGCAAGTGGGGATCAACATCAATCTGGTGGTGATTGACATCTCCGCCGGTGAGGACCGCACCCAGCAGCTGGTGCTCATCAATCCCGAGATCCTCCGCGCTGAGGGCACCCAGTCCGGCAAGGAGGGTTGTCTTTCCGTGCCTGGCATCTCCGAAGTCATGGAGCGTCCCCAGAAGGTCTGGATCAAGAACCGGAAGCCGGATGGCAGCTGGGAGGAGCTGGTGGGCGAGGACCTCCTGGCCCGCGCCTTCTGCCATGAGATCGACCACCTCCGGGGCAGGCTCTTCGTGGACTACTACGGACCCGTCAAGAAGGGCATGATCCAGCGGAAGTACCAGAAGCTCCGGAATGGCTGAGATGGTTCGCATCGCCTATCTGGGGACGCCTGGGGTGGCGGTCCCGGTCCTGATCGGGCTTGCCGGGCTCCAGTCTGTCCAGGCGGTCTTCGCCAATCCGGACCGCCCCCAGGGGCGCGGTCGCAGGCTGGAGGCGCCACCCGTCAAGGCGAAGGCGCTGGAGCTGGGGCTTCCGGTGTACCAGCCGGAGTCCTGGAGGGCCCCGGAGACCCGGGCCCTCTGGGAGGGGCTGGGCATCGACCTGGCCATCGTGGTGGCCTACGGACACATCCTCCCCCCCTGGATGCTGGACAGCTGCCGCCTGGGTGTGTGGAACCTCCACTTCTCTCTGCTGCCCCGCTGGCGGGGAGCCGCCCCGGTGAACCACGCCATCCTGGCGGGTGATATCGAGACCGGCGTGAGCCTCATGCGCATCGAGCCGGGGTTGGACTCCGGTCCCGTCCTGGCGGTGAGCCGCCGTCCCATCGGCCTCGCGGACACGGCCGAGACCCTGTTGGCCGCCCTGGCGGGGGATGCCGCCGGCCTTCTCGAGGAGAAGCTCCCGATCCTGATCGAGGGCAGGGCCCAGGGGGTGGTCCAGGATCCCGGGCTGGTCACAGTGGCTTCCAAGCTGGACCGCAGCATGTCGGCCCTGGACTTCGCCCGGGGTGCCCTTGAGCTCCACCGTCAGGTGCGGGCCCTCCAACCCTGGCCCGGTGTCGAGCTGGTGCAGGGGGAGCTGCGCCTCAAGGTCTGCTCCGTGGGAGACCTCAGCCCCTCCGGCGAACCCGCCGGAACCCTGGTCTGGGATCGGACTGGGGCCCGCCTCAGCGCTGGGGATGGCCAGGCCTTGGAGCTGACCAGCCTCCAGCGGCCGGGCAAGCCCGTGCAGCCCGCCCTCCAGGCCCTCCAGCCCCTGGGGAGCTCCGGCCGGCTGTCCTTCGCCACGGACCTCTGATGGTCCGGGAGTCCCCACCCCTCGCCCGGCTTCGCCACACGCTGCTGCTTCTTCTGGCGGTGGTGCTGGCGGGCGGCGTGGGCTACCACTTCCTGGCCCACCTGAACACCGTCGACAGCTTCTATATGGCGATCACCACCCTCTTCACCGTGGGCTTCCGCGAGATGGGGGATGTGAACACCCTGACCAAGCTCTTCACCATCATCTACCTGGTCATGGGCCTGGGCACCGCCACCTATGCGGTCTCCAACATGACAGCCCTCTTCGTGGAGGGGGACATCCAGGGTTACCTCCGGGAGCGTCGCATGGAGAGAAAACTCGCTGAACTCAAGGACCACATCATCCTCTGCGGTTTCGGCAAGATGGGCTTCCAGGCCGCCTGGGAGCTGAAGCAGGCGGACATCCCCTTTGTGGTCATCGAGCAGGATGCCTCCAAGACCCGCAACCCCCGCTTCGAGGGGGAGATCTTCCTGGTGGGCAACGCCATGGATGAGCTGATCCTCATCCGGGCCGGTCTGAGCCGAGCCCGGGGCCTCATCACGGCCCTGGCCTCCGACGCCGACAACGTGCTGGTGACCCTCACGGCCAAGCAGATGGCTCCGGATGTGGAAGTTGTGGCACGGGCGGCCAAACTGGGCACCGAGAACAAGCTGCGGGCCGCCGGTGCGGACCACATCGTCAGCCCTTACGAAATCGGCGGGCGGCGCATGGCCAACCTCTTCATCACACCCGACATGATCAACTTCGTGGATGTCTTCAAGGACGGCAGCGAAGGAGTCGAGCTTGCCCTGGAGCACGTCCTGGTCTCCCCCTCCTCGCCCCTGGCCGGACAGACCCTTCGGGACACCCGCATCCGGGACACCACAGGGGCCCTGGTGGTCGGCATCAACCGCGCCGGGGATGGGCTCCGCTTCAACCCCAAGGGCGCCGAGGTCTTCCAGGAGGGGGATGTGCTCCTGGTGCTGGGCCCCCACGATGCCCTGGAGTCCTTTGTCACCCTGGCCAGGGGGGTGACCGTGCATCCCCGGCGGCGCGCATGAACTGGGAGCAGGCCGCCCCCGAGGCTCCGGAGGAGCCGCGCCCCAACGCCGCAGGACTGGGGCTCAGCGCCCTGAAGGTGCTCATGGGCCGCCTGGGGGAGAAGCCCTTCCGGGCGGCCCAGGTCTTCGAGGGACTCTATCTGCATCGCTGGACCGCCTGGGATCAGTTCACCACCCTCTCCAAGGCGCTTCGTGCGCGGCTGGCGGGCGAGGTGGACCTGGTCTGGCCGGAGATCCTGGAGTCCCGCTCCGCCTCTGATGGCACCACCAAGCACGCCTTCCGCTTGAGAGATGGCCTGCAGGTGGAGGGGGTCCACATGCCCTACCCGGACCGCACCACCCTCTGCCTTTCCAGCCAGGTGGGCTGCGCCATGGGCTGTGCCTTCTGTGCCACGGGCCAGATGGGCATCCGGCGGAACCTCAGCCCTGGCGAGATCGTCGGGCAGGTGGTCACCATGCTGAACCACCACGCTCACCCCCTCCCCAGGCCCGGGGAGAACCGGCCCGTGAATCTGGTTTTCATGGGCATGGGCGAGCCCTTGCACAATCTGCCCCATGTGATGGAGGCCTTCGCTCTGCTCACGGATCCTGCGGGCCTGGCCATCCCCCCCAGGCGCATCACCCTCAGCACCTCGGGTCTGGTGTCCGGGATCCGCCGTCTGGGCGTCTTCGACCCGCGTCCGCGCCTGGCGGTCTCCCTCAACGCCACCACCGACGCCCACCGCGACCGCATCATGCCTGTCAACCGCGCCTGGAACCTGGCGGCGCTGGCCGAAGCCCTCAAGGCCTTCCCCCTGGCCAAGGGGGAGCGCATCACCCTGGAATACGTCCTCCTCAAGGGGGAGACGGACAGCCCCGCCGATGCAGAGCGCCTGGCCGCGTACGCGGCGGCCTTCCCCGCCAAGGTGAACCTCATCCCCTTCAATGAACATGAGGGAGCGGGCTTCCGCACCCCTGACGAGGCCACCTTGGACCGCTTCTGCAAGGTCCTGGTGGCACAGGGTATCCCCGTCATGATCCGCCGCAGCCGAGGGCAGGAAATAGCCGGTGCCTGTGGGCAGCTGGTGAGGGAAATCGACCCGCTGGACTGAAATTTTTCCTGGTTTGGCGGCGGTTTTTCCCTGTTCGTCCCCATAGTGCATCGTGTTACGCTGGCTCCCTCATCGCTGTATGGAGTTGGAGGGGCGTCGAAATGGGTTTCCCATTCGCCAGAATGTATCCGTTGCTGCTGCTGGGCCTCCCGGCCTGGATGGCCCTGGGTTGTTCGGGGTCCCATCGCGTTGGGGAGAGCAGGCTCTCCCGGGAGGCGGGCTTCACCCTTTCGGCCTCCCCCAGCACCCTGTCCGTGCCTGCGGGGGGGAGCGGCTACCTGACCGTCAGCACGACCCGCTTTGGCAGCTTTGCCGGGGAGATCACCCTGAGCGTCCCCGGGCTCCCTGGGGGGGTGACCGCCTCCGGAAGCATTGCCGCCGGTGCCTCCACTGGGCGGCTGACGGTGGTGGTGGACGGTGCCGTGGCCCCGGTGGAGCTGGGAGCCCTGGGGGTCACGGGCACCTCGGGGACCCTGACCCGTTCCTCGGCCCTGACCTTGGAGGTCTCCTCCGCCCTCCCAGCCTCCAGCCTGCCCGCAGGGCGGGAGCAGGCTGCTGGAGCCCTCCAGACCGGAGGCAGCCTGGAGAACCGGATGCTGGTCCTGGAGCCCGTCGGGGCCTCCTCAGTAGCCCAGGACAGTGCCGGCTCCCTGGAACTCCGTCATGGTTTCCTGCCCGTTCCTGATCCTGCCCTTCCCTGACCTCCGGAGTGACCACGCCCATGTCCCGCAGAACCCTGAGCACCCTGACCCTCGCCCTGGCCGCGCAGGTCCCCGCCCTGGTCCTCCAGGCGGCCCCGGCCTACCCCAGCCCCCAGATCGCCTACCAGGGCCGCCTCCTGGAGGGCACCCTGCCGGTGACCGGCGTCCGCGACTTCGTCTTCTCGATCCTGGACAGCTCCGGGAATGAACTGTGGAACTCCGGCACGGTCGAGGTCTCCGTGAACAGTGGCCTGTACAGCCTGGTGCTGGGCAGCTCTGGGATGACGGCCATTCCCACGACTGTGCTCGCCCAGCCCGGACTGAAGCTCCATGTGGTGGTCTCCGGGACCGCCCTCTCTCCGGACGCCGATCTAGTGCCGACTCTCCAGGCCCGCTCAGCCTATGAAGTCAGCGGCAGCTTCGCCGGGGATGTGGAGGGCACCCAGTCGGCCATGTCCGTCACCAAGCTCCAGAATTACCCCCTGGACCTGACAAGTTCGGCCCCCACGACGGGCCAGTCCCTGGTCTTTGACGGCAGCAGCTGGGTGCCTTCCACCGTGGCGGGCGTCGAGGGGCCTGTGGGACCCACTGGCCCGACAGGGCCCACCGGCCCCCAGGGCGCAACGGGACCCACCGGGGCGACGGGCCCCCAGGGGGCCACGGGGTCCCAGGGGCTTCAGGGTATCCAGGGTCAGACCGGACCCCAGGGCGCCACCGGCGCCACGGGGGCAACGGGACCCACTGGGGCGACGGGCCCCCAGGGTGCCGTGGGGCCCCAGGGGTTGCAGGGTATCCAGGGCCTCACCGGAGCCCAGGGCGCCACAGGGGCAACGGGACCCACCGGGCCCACGGGTCCCCAGGGGGCGCCAGTCAGCTTCCAGGGGACCTGGTCCAGCACAACGGTCTATGCCATCGGTGATGCGGTGGCCTATGGTGGCTCCAGCTACATATCCCTGACCGGGAATTTCAATGTCACTCCTGGCAGCGATGGGACAGTTTGGGCCCTCCTGGCCCAGGCGGGGGCGACGGGGGCCACCGGCGTGGCCGGAGCTACCGGCCCCGAGGGGCCGACTGGGCCGACCGGCGCAACGGGAGCCGCCGGCCCCCAGGGCCCTACCGGGCCGACCGGCGCAACAGGGGCCACCGGGCCCCAGGGCCCTACCGGGCCAACTGGGGCTACCGGGCCGACCGGTGCTGCGGGCACGACGCCCTACAGCAACTACCTCATGCTCGCAGTGTCGGGCGGATCCGGTGATGCACCAGTCCAGGTGACTCTGTCCTCCTCCAGCGGTAGCTGCTCAAGCGGCTCTCTGAGTGGCAATGCCTTCCAGGTGACCACCTCCGGCATCTTCACCATCACCTTCCATGCTGATTTCCTGACTCCATCAGGCGATTGGCCCTATGCTCGGATCTACAAGAACGGCGTCCGCCTGCTCTCGGCCTATCCCAGTCCGACCGATAATACCAACGCGGTCCTGGATGCCACGGCCAGTTATACCGGCCCCCTGACCGCGGGGGACAGCCTCACCTTCTATACTGATAATGGCGGCTATCCGGCGACGTACGCCATTGCCCCAACCTCCTTTGTCTCCGTGGTCGCATACTGATCCCTGGACAGGAACCATCGCGCCGTAAGACCTTGCCTACTCTCTGCCTCACCATGATCGTCAAGAACGAGGCGCCGGTCATCCGGCGCTGCTTGGCTTCGGTTCGCCCTTGGATCGACGCCTGGGTGATTGTGGACACGGGCTCCACCGACAGCACCCAGGCCCTGGTGCGGGAGGCCCTGGCTGGGCTTCCGGGGGAGCTCTTCGAGCGCCCCTGGGTGGACTTCGGCCACAACCGCAGCGAGGCGGTGGCCCTTGCGGGCAAGCGGGCGGATTACCTCCTCTTCATGGATGCCGATGACGTGCTCCAGGTGCCGGAAGGCTTCCACTGGCCCGATCTGGGGGGCGATGCCTACATGGTAGTCCACCACGACGCCGGGGTGGACTACCCCCGCGCCTTCCTCGCCTCCACAAGGCTCCCCTGGCGCTTCGAAGGGGCGATCCACGAATACCTGGCCTGCGGGGTGCCCCATTGCATGGAGATCCTTGAGGGGCCTTCCATCCTGGACCGGCGGGAGGGGGCCAGGAGCCGAGACCCTGGGAAATACGCAAAGGATGCCGCCCTTCTGGAGGAGGCCCTGCAGAGGGAACCCGGGAACCCCCGCAACACCTTCTATCTGGCCCAGAGCCTGCGCGATGCCGGGCAGTCGGAGCGCAGCCTGGAGGTCTACCGGCAGCGGGCAGCCCTGGGGGGCTGGGAGGAGGAGGTCTGGTATTCCCTCTACCAGGTTGCCTTGCTGAAGGAGGCCCTGGGCCACCCCCGTGCCGAGGTGCAGGGGGCTTTTCTCCTGGCCTACCAGGTCCGGCCCTCCCGCCCCGAGACCCTGGGGCAGCTGGCGCGATACTGCCGCGAGGGTGGCGAGCACCACCTGGCCTACCTCTTCGCCCGGCAGGCACTGGAGCTCTCCCCCACCCAGGACAGCCTCTTTGTCGACCCCTCCTTCAGTCTCTGGAGGAATCTGGATGAGTACGCCGTGGCCTGCTACTGGACCGGGCGTCTCCGGGAGTGCGCACAGGCCTGTCGTGCGCTCCTGGAAGGCTCAGCCCTCCCGGTCTCCGAAAGGGCCAGGGTGGAGGCCAACCTGGCCTTCGCCGTGAAGGGCGCTGAAGCTGGAACCTCGAAGCCATAGGCTGTGTCCGTCCGGAGGACTGCAGGAGCATTTCGGCCACGGAATCCGGCATTTGGGAAGCTGTGGAACCGGATGGCAGGCTCCCGTCACAAGGTTATAGATGGGCCCTCCATCCGCGAGGCCCGCCTTGCATAGAGGTATCGCCGTGTCCCTGAAGCTCCTGCCGCTCATCGCTCTCTCCGCCCTCGGCCTCTCCGCCGCCACGCCCGACTGGACCGGCTACCATGCTGGCTTCTCCCTCTCTACGGGGCTCAACACCACCCTCTGGAAGTCCGACTCGGGCAATGTGGACTACGGCACCCGTAACACCAACGGCCTCGTCACCCTGGCCGGCGTCTCCATTGGGCAGGATTGGACCTACGGGAAGGGGATCTTCGGGATGGAGTTCACCTACGAGGCAGGCCTGGGCCAGAACTCCCAGGAGACCGGTTCGACGGGCTATTCGGTGACCCGCAAGGACTGTGTCGCGGGCCTGGCCACCCTCACCGGGCGCTACGGCATCCTGCGGGGGCAGTCGCTCCTCTACGTCAAGGGCGGCTTGGGCTATGGGGACATCCGGCACCGATTCAATCCCGCCGAGTCGCCTGAGGATGCCTTCACGGTCCACGACCGTCAGGCTGGCTTGGTGCTGGGGGGCGGAATCGAGCGGAAGCTCAACGAGGCCTGGTCCTGGAAGGCTGAGTTCAATCACTTCGAGGGCTTCAACTGCTCCGTCACTGGGCTGGACGACGAGGGCTTCAAGGTCCGGGCCCGTATGGACACCCTCAAGCTTGGCCTGAACTGGCACTTCTGATCGCCTCTCCCTTGGGGGGGATGGCTCTGGGACACTGGAGCCTGACCGTCTGAGGAGGCTTGGGACATGCTGCTGGAACTCCCATCGATTCTGGACGCTTCGGGCATCCTCGTCACGGTGGTGGCGGCGCTGCTCGTGGCGCGGCAGACCTACGCCCACTTCATCCGCAACCGGGCCTTTGCCTATATCGAGCGCTTCAACCACAAGGACTCGATGGAGCTGCGTATCGAGGTGGAGCAATGGCTGGCCCTGAATCCCCAGCGGGACGCCCTCATCCGCCTGGTGACCTCCAGGGACCCCAAGGACATCGCGCTCGCCATCAAGGTCCGGACCTACCTCAATCTCTTCCAGGAACTGGCGGTGGCCTTCGAGAAGGGCATGGTGGACCGCCGCATCTTCTATCGCAACTTCGACTTTCTCATCACAAGCCACTGGGATCGGCTGGAGGAGTTCATCTTCAGCTACCGTGCCCATACCGGGGACTTCACGCTTTACAAGCGCTTTGAGCGGATGGTGGCGCAAGTGAAGTGCCACCGGGTGAAGGGGCGCCAGGGTCGGCTCTTCATCTTCGGCTACGGCTCCCTCCGCCTCCCGGCCAGCCTCCACCGAACCCTGGCCAGGCCCCTCGAAGCCTATCCCCTCCTGCCAGGGGTCCTCCGCGGATACCGGCGAGCCTGGGACATCACGGTACCGGTGTGGGTGGATTCGAGTCCTACGCCTGTCTCCGCGGTGTTCCTCAATCTGGTGCGCGACCCTGCCGGCAGCACCCCGGGGGACCTGCTTGAGGTGAGCCCTGAGGAGCTGGGGCTTCTCCGTCTGCGGGAGCTGAACTACGACTGCATGGAGGTCACTCCGTATGTCCAGGGGATAGGGCCCCTGGATCCCGAGGATGTGGTCGTCACCTTCCTTGGGCAGGAGGCCCATCGGCTGCGGGCAGGGCAGGAGGCCCACATCCTGGAGGGCTACCTGGAGCTCCTGCGGGGGGTCGGCGACCCCGGGCTGCTGGAGGTGGGGACCCTGCCGATGCTTTCAGGCACCTACCGCTTCCAGGCCCCCTGAAGGCGGTGGGCAGCTGGTTCCGGTTCAGTACTCCGCCGGCAGCCCGTTGAGCTGGGCCAGGGTGTAGACGGGGCCGTCCTTGCAGACGTAGCTCGAGCCCGTGTTGCAGCGCCCGCACTTGCCCAGACCGCACTTCATGCGGTTCTCCAGGGTGGTGTAGGTGTTCTCGGGGGGGAAGCCCAGCTTCTGCAACACCGGGAGGGTCAGCTTGATCATGATGGGGGGGCCGCAGACGATGGCCACGGTGTTCTCAGCGCTGAGGCCCAGGCCCTCGACTACGGTGGGGATGAAGCCCACCTTGCCGCTCCAGTCGGGGGTCTCGCCGCCGGGGTCCACGGTGCAGACCAGGTTGATGTCGCTGCGCTCCTCCCACTCCTTGAGCTCGTGCTTGTAGACCAGATCCTTGACGGAGCGGGCGCCGTAGACCACGGTGATGTCCTTGAAGTTCTCCCGCAGGTCCAGGCAGTTCCAGATGACGCTGCGCAGGGGCGGCAGGGCGATGCCGCCGGCAATGAAGACCAGGTTCTTGCCCTTCCACTGATCCAGGGGGAAGACGTTGCCGTAGGGGCCGCGGAAGCCGATGGTGTCGCCGACCTCCTTGTCCGCCAGGGCGCTGGTGACCCGGCCGGTTTCGCGGAAGGTGCACTCGATGTAGCCCTTGCGGGTGGGGCTGGAGGCGATGCAGAAGGTGCTCTCCCCGGCGCCGAAGGCCGAGTAGAGGCCGAACTGGCCGGTCTTGAACTCAAAGGCCTTGCCCTCTTCCTCGTTCTGGAACTCCAGACGGTAGGTCCTCACCCCGGGGGCCTCCTGGGTGATCTGGGCGATCCGCATGAGGTAGGGGAGGTAGATGTTCTTGTCTTCACAGGCGCACATGGGGAACTCCCGGGACCAGTTCCGTCATCCGCCTGGAGGGCGTCAACGGGTCATTTCTCTTGGCTTTCCGGCCCTTGGGGCCGGGGGCGACTTGGGATGCAAACGGCGCTGACTCGGGTCCGCGTGCGGACCCTTTCGAAGCTGCGCGGGCGCTACTGCGCCTGTGCAGCTTCGACGAGGTGTTCCTTCAGGTTCATGTCCACCGGGCAGGCCCGGGTGCACTTGCCGCAGCCCACGCAGCCGTACTGCTGGTAGCGTTCGGGGTAGTAGGAGAACTTGTGGTAGATCCGCTGGCGCCACCGGGCGCTCTGGACCTCCCGGGGGTTGTGCCCCGAGGCGTGGAGGGTGAAGAGCCCGAAGCCGCAGGAGTCCCAGAGGCGCAGGCGCTCGCCCTTCTTGGTGTCCGCCTCTTCCTGGATGTCGAAGCAGACGCAGGTGGGGCAGACGAAGGCGCAGGCGCCACAGCCCTGGCAGCGCAGGGACTGGGCCTTCCAGAGGGGGTTCTCGAAGAGGCCCGGCAGCTTGGCCGTGAGGGCTTCACGGTCGAAGGCCTTCTCGACCTTGGCCAGGACGGCCTCCTTGTCGGCGCTGCCGTCAGCCTGGAAGACCTGGGGGCAGAGGGCCTTGATGGCCTCCCCCTTGGGTGTGAGCACCTCGGCCAGGTAGCCGCCGGGCATGGGCGTCAGCAGGATGTCGGAGCCCTGGGTGTCCCCGGGACCACCGCCCGCACTGGTGCAGAAACAGGCCTCATCGGCCTTCAGGCAGCTCACGCCGATGACGGCGAGCTGCTCCAGGCGGGCATTGAAGAAGCGATCCCGGGTGTCCCAGTTGAAGACGGCATCCAGGGCCTTGAAGGCCGCGGCCTCACAGGGGCGCACGCCGAAGAGCACCGTGGGCACCGCGTGGGGCTCGGCGTCCTTGAGGTTCACCTGCTTGCCTTCGAGGGTGTAGGAGAGGAGGCGCTCCACCTTGGGGAAGACCGTCTCCTTGGCGGAGAGAATGGTCTGGAGGTAGTCCTGGGCCACCTCCTCGGGACGGGTCACGGGGTTCAGCTCCGTGCGCCCGTCCTTGTCGGTGGGGGCCAGGATCCGGCGGCCATCCTGGGCCAGGGCCCCGAAGAGGGTGGCCAGGGCGTCTGAAGGGAGGGTGTATCGTTCAGCCATGGGGACCTACCGGATGAAGGATTCTTGGTCGTCGGGACGGAAGGTGGACAGGGCGAAGTCGAGGGTCGAGCTGGCACCGCCCCCCTGGCCGAACTGCCTGCGTACGCTCTCCTCGCCGAAGATGGTGAGCAGGTGTACGGGGATGCCCACGGGACAGGCCCGTCCGCACTCGCCGCACTCCACACAGCGACCGGCCAGGTGCATGGCGCGGACCAGGTGGTATTCCTGGTTGCCCACGGCGTGGCTGGGGACCGGCACCCACTGGGGCCGGTTGCAGTCCATGGTGCAGCGCTCGCAGTAGCACATGGGGCAGGAGTTCCGGCAGGCGTAGCACTTGATGCAGCGGGAGAGCTCCTGCTTCCAGAAGGCGAAGCGCTCACTGCGGCTCATGGCCATGAGCTTGTCCATCATGGCCTGGTCCTTCTTGGGGACCTTGCGGGGGATTTCCGCCAGGTAGCTCTCCATGGCCTGGATGGTGCCGAGTTCCTGGAATCCGCTGCCCTCCTTGTCGGGGACCAGGGCGATATAGCTGTCCTCCTGGACCTGGCGCTCGGCCTTGAGCTGCAGGAGGCTCCGCAGGATGGAGGGCTTCTGGGCGATGATGGCCAGCTTGCCCAGGTGCTTGACCTCGTGCTTCATGAGCAGGTTGGCCAGGTTGGTGGGACAGTCCCCGTCGGTCACCAGCTTGTCCGCCTGGGCCGGGGTGGTGGCGAAGTGGGGGCGGCGGGTGTCGCCGGTGCCCTGGGCATGGCCCAGGATGCCCTGGACGGCCCCGCTCTCAAGAAGTTCCTTGGCTTTCTGGATGATGGGTTCCACCGGTGGCCTCCTATTCCACGCCGACGCCGGCGAGCTGCTGCTGGTCGGTGTAGGGGCCCAGGGCCCGGACCTTGTCGGTCACTTCGTTGACGAGGGCGCCCCACTTGGCGCCTTCGGCGGCGGAGACCCAGGAGAAGGTGACCCGCTCGGTGTCGATGCCCATGAAGTCCATCAGGTCCCGGAAGACCATCCAGCGGCGGCGGGCGTGGTAGTTCCCCGAGGTGTAGTGACAGTCATTGGGGTGGCAGCCGCTGATCATGACCCCGTCAGCGCCCCTTTCGAAGGCCTTCATGACGAGCATGAAGTCGATGCGACCGGTGCAGGGCACCCGCAGCACACGGACGTTGGGCTGGTATTTGATGCGGCTGGTGCCCGTGAGGTCCGCGCCGGCGTAGGTGCACCAGTTGCAGACAAAGGCGGTGATCTTGGGTTCGAACTGTTCGGACATGTCTCGCTCCGCCTTAGAGGGTCATGAGCTCAGCGAAGAGCTGCTCGTTGCTGAAGCCCGCCAGGTCGATGGCCTTGGTGCGGCAGAGGGCGACGCAGGTGCCGCAGCCCTGGCAGAGGCCGGGGTTGACCTTGGCCACGGTCTTGAGGACCTTGCCCGAGCGGTCCTTGATCTCCTCGGACTCGATGGCCTGATAGGGGCAGGCGCTCTGGCAGAGGAAGCAGCCGGTGCAGGTGCTGAAGAGGGGCGGGGCCTGGCGGTTGACCACGGCCACGATGGGCTCGCGGGTCAGCTCGCTCTGGCTGAAGAGGGCCGCCACCTTGGCCGCCGCGCCGCTGGCCTGGGCCACGGTCTCGGGGATGTCCCGGGGCGACTGGCAGGCTCCGGCCAGGAAGATGCCGGCGGTGTTGGTTTCCACCGGGCGCAGCTTGGGGTGGGCCTCAGCGAAGAAGCCGTACTCGTCATAGCTGATGTGGAGGGTCTGGGCCAGCTCCTCGGAGCGGTCCTGGGCCTGGACGGCGGTGGCCAGCACCACCATGTCGGCCTTGATCTCCACGGGCTCGCCGTTCATGAGGGTGTCGGCGCCCTTCACGATGAGCTTGCCGTCCTCCTCGTAGATCCGGGAGACGCGCCCGCGGATGTACTTGGCTCCATCCTCCTCGATGGCCCGGCGGGTGAACTCGTCGTAGTTCTTGCCCGCCGCCCTGATGTCCATGTAGAAGACGTAGGCCTTCCCGTGGTGCACCTTGTGCTGGTAGAGCATGGCGTGCTTGGCCGTATACATGCAGCAGATCTTGGAGCAGTAGGGCACGCCCTTGGAGCGGTCGCGCGATCCCGAGCAGGCGATGAAGACCACGGTCTCGGGCTCCTTGCCATCGCTGGGGCGCTTGATGGCGCCGGCGGTGGGGCCGGAGGCGGAGGCCAGGCGCTCGAACTGCATGCCGTCGATGATGTCCTTGTGCTTGCCGTAGCCGTATTCGGGGAACTTGTCCGTCTTCATGAGCTTGAAGCCTGTGGCCATGACGATGGCGCCGATGTCCATCGTGATGAGCTCATCCTCCTGGTCGTAGCGGATGGCGCCGGTGGGACAGACCTTGGAACAGACACCGCACTTTCCGGTCTTGAAGTAGGTGCAGTTGGCAGTGTCGATGGTGGGCTTGTTGGGCACCGCCTGGGGGAAAGGCACATAGATGGCCGGGCGGAAGGCCAGGCCTTCGTTGAACTCGTCGGGGATCTTCTTGTTGGGGCACTTGGTGACGCAGAGCCCGCAGCCGGTGCAGAGCTTCTCATCCAGCTTCTTGGCCTTCTTGCGCACGGTGACCTTGAAGTTGCCGATGAAGCCGTCGACCTTCTCCACCTCGCTGTAGGTCATCAGCTTGATGTTGGGGTGCTGGGCGGCCTCCACCATGCGGGGGGTCAGGATGCACTGGGAACAGTCCAGGGTGGGGAAGGTTTCGGAGAGCTGGCTCATGTGCCCGCCGATGGAGGGGGACTTCTCCACCAGCACCACCTGGTGGCCGCTGTTGGCGATGTCCAGGGCTACCTGGATGCCCGCCACGCCGCCGCCCACCACCATGGCCGTCTTGGTGACGGGGACCTTGATGGGGTTCAGGGGGGTGTCGTGTTTGACCTTTTCCACCATGAGCCGGACGAGGTCTGCCGCCTTGGCGGTGGTGGACTCGCCCTTCTCGTGCACCCAGGAACAGTGCTCCCGGAGGTTGGCCATCTCACAGAGGTAGGGGTTGATCCCCGCCTCGGCGGCGGCCTTGCGGAAGGTGGGCTCATGCATGCGGGGGGAGCAGGCCGCCACCACGATGCCATCGAGGTTGTGTTCCTTGATGGCTTCCTTGATGAGGGTCTGTCCGGGGTCCGAGCACATGTATTTGTAGTCCACGCTGTGAACCACGCCGGAGATGTCCTTGGTGAGCTCGGCCACCTTGGCGCAGTCCACGGTTCCCGCAATGTTCTCGCCGCAATGGCAGGTGAAGACGCCGATACGTGCCATGTCCGCTCCTACGCGTTCTTGAAGGCCACGGGCACCATGTGCCGCTGCAGGCCGAGCTGGGTGGGCTCGAGGCCCATGGCGAGACCCAGCACCTGGGTCAGGAAGAGCACCGGGGTCTGGTGATCCGCGCCCAGGGCAGCGTTGGTCTCGGGGCGCCGCATGTCGAGGTTGCTGTGGCACATGGGACAGGCCACCACGATGGCCTCCGCCTCGCGCTTCACCGCATCATTCAGGATGCGCCCACACATCTTGGCCACCAGATCCGTGCGGGTCACGGAGAAGGCCGCCCCGCAGCATTCGGTCTTGAAGGCCCAGTCGATGGGGGTGGCCCCGGCACAGGCGGCGAGCTTGTCCATGATCTGAGGGTCCTCGGTCAGGTCGAACTGCACCACCTTGGGGGGGCGCACCAGAAGGCAGCCGTAGTAGCAGGCCACCTTGTGGGCGAAGGGCTGGACGGCCTTCTCCCGGATCACGTCCTTGAAGCGCTCCAGCACCTGGAGGACATTCAGGACCCTGACCTTGCCGGAGTAGGGCATCTCGATGATCCCAGACACCTTGGCCTTCTCCGAGGGGTGGCTCTCAAGCTCGCTGTAGGCCCCCACCAGGCGACTGTAGCAGGCGGCACAGGGGGCCAGGACCTCGGTGAGGCCCGCGGCCTCGGCCTGGGCCAGGATCTTGGCGGGCAGGGCCAGGCTCAGCTCGTGATTGAGGGTGTGGGCGCTGCTGGCGCCACAGCAGTTCCAGTCTGGGATCTCCACCAGCTCCAGGCCGATGGCCGCGCAGACGGCGCGGACGGACTCGTCGAACTCCCTGGAGGAGCCCAGCAGGGAGCACCCGGGATAGTAGCCGATTCTCATGATCACCCCTTGCCCAGCGTGCGCTTGAAGATCCGCTTCACGGCGGCGGTGTCCTTGACCGAGTGTGGGGTCAACCCCAGCTTGCCCTTCAGGAACATCTTGGGGGCCAGCAGGACATCCTTGAGGAAGTGCCCGGTCTTCAGCTTGTAGGTCTTGACCAGGCCCACCTCGAAGAGGCGTCCGTGCTGCTCGATCTCCCCCAGGAAGGCCTGGTGGAAGGCCAGGATGTCCTTGCTGCTGGGGTGGGCGATGCCCTTGGCCACGGCTTCGCGGCGGACCACGTCCATGATCTTCGGGATCTCCACCTCCTGGGGACAGCGGGTGGAACAGGTCTCACAGGAGAGGCAGAGCCAGATGCCGGCACAGCGCAGGACCCTGTCGTCGTACTTGGGCAGTTCGTACTGGAGGAGTCGCAGGACCTGGCAGGGGGTCAGGTCCATCTCGTCCGAGACGGGACAGCCTGCGGCACACTTGCCGCACTGGTAGCACTGGGCCAGGGAGATCCCTGTGGCGGCCTTGACCCGGGCGGCCAGTGTGTCCGCTTGGGGGGCGTGGTGACTCGCGCTGCTCATGGTGGGGCTCCGGGGGGAAACTGTAGCTGGGCCAATCCGGCCAAGGCTGGGGGCCACGGCGGGATGGGGTGAACTCCGATTTCCAAATGGGGCGTCCGGGGGGAATGGAACATCAGGCCATCGGGCGGACACCCTGTGAAGGAGTATCTGCCACTTCTCAGCGGTAATTCAAGCGTAAGAAGTTCGTTATCGATATATTTTGCAACACAATAGGCGAGAATTGCTTGGTTGATTGTGATTGATTATATCGAGATATAAATATCGATTTTCCAAAATTCCAATTCCCCGAAGGGCTCCGAGTGGTGGGACCATTTTCCCCTCCGGCTGGAGGGGACGGCAAGCCATTTCTGCAAAGTCCGCCTTTTCAAGTGTTGGGATATTGTGCTTTGGAGGGGTGGGAGGTGCGATACCTTGGACGGATGTCATCGCTGCTCTTCGGCTCCCGTCCCATGCTCCTGATCGCCCTCGTCCTGGTGGTCCTGCTCCTCTGGCCCCGAGGCTGGCCCTTCTCCCTGCACCTGCTGCGCTATTACCCCAAGCGCCTTGGGAGTGCGGTGGTGGGCTGGGTGGCCAGCCGGGAGCTGCCCAGGGGGCTCAGGCCGGCCCTGCTGGGCGCCTTTGCACGGAAATATCAGATTGCCCTGGAGGAAGCGGAGTTCCCCCTGGAGGACTACCCCAGCTTCCAGGCCTTCTTCACCCGGCGTCTCAAGCCGGGACTCCGGCCCCAGGCCCCGGAGCAGCCCGGGGGGGTGAACAGCCCCGTGGACGCCCGCATCTTCGCGGCTGGGCGCATCGACCACGACACGATCATCCAGGCCAAGGGGCTGCCCTACCGCGCCACGGAGTTGCTCAAGCACATCCCCGATCCCGGCCGTTTCGAGGGGGGACACTACCTGACCCTCTATCTCTCCCCGCGGGACTACCACCGCATCCATGTCCCCATCACCGGCCAGGTTACGGCGGTGGCAAGGGTGGAAGGGGAGCTCTGGCCTGTCAATGACGCCAGCACCACCCATGTGACTCGGCTCTATGAGCGGAATCGCCGGGTGGTCTGGGTGGCCCGGGGGAGCGGGGCGGACGCGGGTCTGGAGGTGGCGGCGGTGCTGGTGGGGGCCACCCATGTGGGCGGCATTCTTATCGACGACCGCTGGCTCCAGGGGCACCCTCTGCCCTTGGACGGGGGCTTTGCGTTGCCGGACCTGCCCTGCTCTCCCGGGGAGGACCTGGGCACCTTCCAGTTCGGCAGCACCGTGGTGCTCCTCATCGGCGGTCCCCGGGCTGCGGAGTGGGTGGCCTCGGCCACGGAGGGCAAGGTCCAGGTTGGCCAGCGCCTCGGGGCCTTCCGGTGACGGAGATCTTCCACCACGAGCCCCTCTGGGAGGAGGGGGGCGATCTGCCGGGGGCCCTGGAGGCCCTCTTCGTGGCCACGGGTGAGGTGCTGGAGCTGGCGCGGCTGCGGGAGCTGACAGGGCTGGGGGAGGGTCCCCTCCTCCAGGCCATCGAGAAGCTCCAGGAGCGGCTCCGTGCGCCCCGGGGCATCCGCCTCATCGAGGTGGGGGGAGGCTGGCGCATGGCCACGGCACCCCAGTACGCTGAGCTGGTGTCGAAGCTGGTGACCACCCTCCGGAGCGGGCGCCTGACCCCGGCCCAGGTGGAGACCCTGGCCATCATCGCCTACCGTCAGCCCGTGACGGTGCCCGAGATCAACGAGCTGCGTGGTGTGACCTCCGGTGGCAACCAGGTGAAGTCCCTCCTGGAGCGGGATCTGGTGGTCCCAGCCGGCCGCAAGCCCGTGGTGGGGCGTCCCATGATGTATGCCACCACCCGCCAGTTCCTGCTCCACTTCGGGCTCAAGAGCCTGGAGGATCTGCCGCGTCTGGCGGACTTCGGGGAGGGGAACCTGGAGGCCCAGGCCCTGGCCCAGCTGGAGCCGCCCCTGCCGGAGGGCGGCCTCTTCGACGGCATCGAGGACTGAAGCTGGCCCCGGATCAGAAAGGGGTGCCCTCCCCCAGGTAGCAGGCGATGTTGTGCTCGAGATAGAGCTGCTGGAGCTGCTCCAGGGTCCCCGGGGCCACATCCCCCCGCCCGTCATCGTAGGCATAGGGCTTGCCGAGCTGGGCCCACTTCGTCTTGCCCAGGGGGTGGAACTTCAGGAGGTTGATCTCGTAGAGTCCGAGACGCTCCATGAAGGCGACGACCTGGCGCGCATTCGCTTCACTGTCGTTGTACCCGCCGATGACCGGCTGGCGGAGGACAAGCCTCCCTCCCCAATCCGAAGCCTTGAGGGCCGCGATGTTCGACAGGATCAGCTCGTTGGGCACGCCCGTGCCCGCCCTGTGCTGCGCACTGTCCATGTGCTTGACATCGATGAAGGCGAAGTCCACATAGGGCATGACGGAAAGGAAGATGTCCCGCCCGACGCAGGCGCTCGTCTCAATGGCTGTGTGGATCTGGAGCCTCTGGCAGCGCTGCAGGACTTCGGTCAGGAAGGCGTGCTGCAGCAGGGGGTCCCCGCCTGTGAAAGTGACCCCGCCCTCAGGGCCCCAGTTGTTGAAGTCCCGGCGGAGCACTTCGACCAGCTCATCCACGGAGTAATCCCGGACGCACTGCTTGAGGACCCCATCGGCGCAGCTGCTGACGCAGGCGAAGCTGCTGCAGGAGAGGCAGGTCTTCCGGTCCACCTGAAGCCGCCCCTCTCCCCCGAAGCTGATGGAACCAGCCGGGCAGGCATCCCTGCATGCCCGGCAGCCTTTTTCAGAGCGGCACAGGTTCTCCGCCACCATCAGGTGCCTGTCCAGGATCCAGCTCTCCGGGTTGGCGCACCAGGCGCACTGCAGCGGACAGCCGGTCAGGAAGACGCTCGTCCGGCAGCCCGGCCCGTCGTGGACGGAGAAGCTCTGGATATCGAAGATGTGTCCCTGCGCCGCCATGCCTTCTCACCCCACCTGAAAGCCGGTGCAGGTGCAGGCGCTCATGGAGGCGTAGGCCCAGTTGGGCTTGCCGAGCCCGCTGCAGACCCCCAGACCGTACCGGTCCGGCTCCGCAAAGTGGGCACAGGTGCTGCACTTCTCCGCCGGGGTGAATCGGGCGCATGCGGCACTGCCCTCCCCGTCGAGGGGAACGGCTCCCTTGAAGAGAGCGCAGAGGCCCTTCTCGCAGTCCAGGTTGATGTAGTTCTTGCAGTCAGCATGTCTCATGGTGGGAATCTCCAGTCGGTCCAGGTGAAAAGGAACAGCCTCAGGCCTCGTACTCCGTGCGGTAGATGACCTCGTCCTGGATGGGCTTGCCGATCTCGCACCAGTACTGGGTGAAGCCCGCAACCCGGACCATCAGGTCCCGGTGGGCCTCCGGCTCGGCCTGGGCTTTCCGGAGCTCGTTGGAGTCCACGATGTTGAACTGGACGTGGAACCCGCCCTTCCGCATGTAGGCCCGGACGATATCCAGCAGCTTCCGGGTGCCGTTGAGGCCACGGATCGCCGTCGGGTGGAGCTTGAGGTTCATCTGGGCGTTCTGGTGCATCGAGTGGTCATAGACCGTGGCCGACTCGAAGATGGCATAGATGCCGTTCCTGTCGGTTCCGGCAGCCGCCGAGAGCGAGCCGTCGGAGTAGGTCGTGCCCGCCAGGCGCCCGTCCGCCGTGGCCAGGGTGACGAAGCCCTGGGGTCCGTGGGTCGACACAGAGATCTGGCAGAGGTAGAGCGGCTTGCCGTAATAGGATCGGTACTTCGGCAGGGTCTCGAAGAGGTAGTTGTGGTAATCCCTCAGGATGCCATCCACATAGGTATCCGCATTGCCGTATTTGGGGGCATTGACGCAGGCGGCGAAGATCCGCTCGTACTTGGGGCTTTCCGCCGTCGTGGTGCGCACATCCGGGGAGAACACGCCGGTCTGGTAGGCCGTCTCGAAGCCGAAGTTGTTGACCAGGGCCTCGGTCATCTCCTGCAGCGTGAAGCTCCCCTCGTCAAACACATTCTTCTTCAGGGAGGCCAGGGCATTGATATAGGTGATGGTGCCGCAGGACTCAAAGTTGATGGTGGCGTTGTAGCGGGAGCCCATCATGCCGATATCCTGCCCCTTGGCGAAGCAGTCCGGCTTCAGGAGCGAGTTCACGACCGGCGGGTTCTGTTTCCGCCAGATATCCATCTGGATGTTGTTGACCCGGTTGACGACATCGGTGGTCAGCTCCAGGTATTTCTCCCACTGATCAACGACCTCCTCATAGGTGCCCAGGTTCCGGTCGTGAGCCGGGTAGACCTGCTTACCGGTGCGCTGATCCAGGCCATTGGTGAGGACGAGTTCCAGCACCTTGGGCAGGCCCACGAAGTGGACGCCGGTGCCGCAGGTCGGTGAGGCACCGCCGGGGATCATGGTCACCTTGCCGTTGTAGTGCAGGGGGAGGAAGCAGCCCGGCGCTGACTCCAGGCACCCCCCCAGGCACCAGGCCCGGGCATCGTGCAGGTCCATCCCCTCAGAGGCATAGTGGCGCAGCATGAAGTTCATGCCGGTCTGGTTGTTCATCCAGGCCGGGTACCCCAGACCGAGCTTGGTGCAGGAGGCCGCCTTCATGAGGAAGTCCTCTGGGGTCTTCTCGTCGTAGAGGATGCTCAGGGTGGGCTGCGGCGTCTTGTTCCGCATGCCCGCTTCGATGATCAGGTATTCCAGAGGGGTGACGGCGCTCAGGCCATCGTGGTTCTGTCCGCCCAGGGAGAGGTTGTTGAAGGTGTTGCCCGAGAGAACGCCCCCGGAGACCCCGGCCGATGCGAAGCACTCGATGCAGGAGATCTTGATGCGGTAGAGCTCCAGGAGCTCGATGACGGCCTCGTCATCCATGACCCCGTCGGCGATGTCCTTCTCGTAGTAGGGCTGCAGGACCTGGCCCAGGCGCCCGATGGAAAGCCCGGACTGGGGGTCCTCATTGACCACACCCAGGTGGCAGCAGAGTGTCATTTGGAGCGCCTCCCGGAAGCTCGCAGGCTTCTTGTGGGCGACATTCATCATGACGGCGGCGATGGCTTCGTAGTTGGCCTTGAGGGCCGGGTCCGATTCGATGGAGGCCAGGTAATGGGCCTGCACCGCATAGTTCTCACACCACTTGGAGAGCCCCTTGGTGATCTCCTTCATGGCGATGTAGTAATAGCCCCGTCCCATTCCGAGGATCCCATCCTCCCCGGCCTCGCCCATGCAGGCAGCGATCTTCTCGTCACAGAGCTCCTGGATCCTATCGAAGCCATACTCCAGAGGCATGTAGTAGTTGATCACCTCACGGCCCTGGGGGATGGCCCAGGAGTCGAACATGCAGATCACCGCATCCATGATCCGCTGCTCCTGCTCAAAGCCGGGCGTGAAGGCGGCATAGCGGGCGCTCACATCCTCGATGGAGCAGCCGTCCCAGGGCTTGGAAGTCCTGACCAGCACCGGGATCTCTTCCTTCCTCATGCCGAATTTCTTGGCGATGGAGATCACGTTGCCGTAGCTCCGGGTGACGTTGCCGCCGCCATTGCCGACCACGCTGACCGCATCGGCCTCGCTCTCGGCCGGGGCGTCCACCTCGTTCATCAGTGCCTCGGCCTGGGCATTGAAGAAGCTGGCGCAGACCCAGGGGAAGGGGAAGGCCCCACGGACATTCTTGGTCTTGTTCATGACCAGCTTCTCGTAGGGCAGGATGGTCGGGGTCAGGTGCGACAGGCAGGCGGCCATGGCTTTGGCCCTCCGGACCACCGGCACATCCCCCTCGTTCTCCCACCAGGCCCGGTTGTACCAGTAGGGGGCCTCCATATCGGCCGTGACCTTGAGGGTGTAATACAGCTCCATCAGTCGCTGGGTACTCTCTTTGGCTTCGGGGATCTGGTGCTCCTTCGGGTCGGTGACTTCAGCCATGGAGATGCCCCGGCTCTTCAGGACCTGCTCCAGGGAGATCGTGTTGGATTCCATGCTCGCTCCTCATCAGGGTGGGTCGGTGCGTACGGCGCCAGGGCGCCCCCGACACCTCTCCCGGTGCCGGCAGCCCAAGGTCTCCTGGCCGGGACCCTGAAATGGCTTTCCCTGCCACCCGGCTCCCACTGCCGATCATGGGGATTCTGAATCAGAACGTCCAAGACTGTTTTAGTGGGTCATCGATATTATTTTGCTATCATTCTTCATGAGAGGCAGCCATGGAACTCCGTCATCTCCGATATTTCGTGGCCGTGGCGGAAACCGAGAACTACACGCGTGCGGCCCAGCGGCTCCGGGTGGCCCAGCCCGCCCTCTCCCAGCGGATGAAGGATCTTGAAGCCGAGTTGGGCATCTCCCTGTTCACGCCCAAAGGGCGGGGCATCTGTCTCACTCCCGCTGGGCACTACTACCTTGCGGAAGTCCGCCAGACCTTGGAGCGCCTGGCGATCGCCGGCGAAGCTGCCCGGCAGATCCAGCGGGGGGAGATCGGCACCCTCCGCCTGGCGACGCTGGAAACCTTCGCCCTGGTGGGGCCCCTCCCCAGGGTGCTGCAGCAGGTGCGGGCGCGCCATCCAGGGTTGAGGCTCAAGCTGGTGGGTATGGATCATCGGGCCCAGTATGAAGGGCTCCGGAACCGGACTCTGGATGTGGGATATGTCGATCACCACCCCGGAGAAGGGGAGGGGATGGAGGCCTTGCAGGTGCTGGATATCCCCATCAGAGTCATGCTGCCCCTTCAGCACCCCCTGGCTTCACGCAGCTCCCTGCGCATCCAGGACCTGGAGAATCTTGACTTCATATGGCCCGAGGCCGAGGCAGGCTCCGCGTACTGGGACCTGTTCCGGAAGGCCCTGGAGGGGAGGTCCTGGCGGCCCCGAATCGTCCAGGAGGCCAGCAGTTTCCCCACGACGGCCAGCATGGTGGCTGCGGGCTTCGGCTGCGCTCTGGGCATCGCCACCCCTCCCCACCTGACGGTCGATGGCCTTGTCCAGATTCCATTGGAAGATATTGACCTCAGGATGCAGGTCCACCTGGTTTGGCAGCCGGACAATCCCTCGCCAGTGCTGCAACGTTTTCTTGATGTCGCAAGGGATACCCTGGCGCCCCATTGAGTGGGCCCCGCAGGTGTCCGTCTCGGGGCGGTGTTCCGTGGGGCTGGGCCGCTTTCAGGCTGGGGGATATGCTTCTGTCGGGGAGGGACCGCCATGACATCCTCGAACTCCAGCTCCTGGCTACGGATGACCCTGGGGGCTTTGCAGATCACGGCCCTGAGGGATGGGGGCAGTGCGCTGCCTCTGGAGATGCTCAAGGGGATCGACCGGGAGGAGGCCATCCGTCTCTTGGGGAGTGCCGACCCGGTGCCTGTGAGCACCAACGCCTTCGTGGTGGATACCCCGGGCCACCGGATCCTGGTGGATGCCGGTAGGCCTGGCGGCGGGGTGCCCGGGGCCCTGGCCGAGGCGGGCATCCCGCCCGACTCGGTGGATGCCATTCTGCTGACCCACCTGCACCCTGATCACTTCGGGGCGCTGCTCACTCCAGGTGGCCAGCGGGCCTTCCCCAGGGCTCAGGTCCGGGTGGCCGCGTCGGAACTGGCCTACTGGGAGGATCCGGTCCTCCAGGCCAGCGCTCCTGAGGCCCGTCGCCCCCTCTTCGAGACTCTGCGGGCTGCCCGGGAGGCCTATGGGCAGGACTGGGTGACCTTTGAGCCCGGTGGGGAAGTCTGGCCGGGGGTGGAGACCCTGGCCCTGCCGGGACACACCCCGGGCCACACGGCCTTCCTCTTTGGCGAGGGGCGGGAGAGCTTCTGGGCCGTGGCCGACGTGGTCCACTTCGGGCGTATCCAGTTCGCCCGCCCCGAAGTGGCCGTCGGCTTCGATATCGACCCGGTGGCAGCCCCGGAGAGCCGGCGGAGGCTCCTGGGGGAGGCGGCGGCCTCGGGGGCCCTGCTGGGCATGACCCATCTGGCTTTCCCCGGTCTGGGGCGGGTCCGGGTCGGGGAAGGGGGCTTCTTCTGGGAGCCCTTCAGGTCCTGAAGGAGGCCACGGTCGCTGCCAGCCCCTCGGCGATCCTGGCCAGCTCGTGGGCGGTCTGGTTGATCTCGTGGGTGGTGGCGGCCAGTTCGGTGGAGGCCGAGGCGTTCTGGCGGGTTTCGGCCGCGCTGCTCTCCACCATGCCGGCCATCTTGCGGGTGGAGGCCACCAGGTCGTGCATCCGGCCCTCGATGGCCCGGACCCCTTCGGAAACCTGGGTCATGCTGGTCTGGGCCTCCTGAACGGAGCCCGTGGTCCGGTCCATGGCCTCCTGACCTGCGTGAAGGGTGTGTCCGGTGGCCTCAATGAGGTTGGCGATCTCCCGGGCGGCGGTGCCCGAGCGCTCGGCGAGCTTGCGGATCTCCTCGGCGACCACGGAGAATCCCCTCCCGTGCTGCCCGGCCTTGGCGGCCTCGATGGCGGCGTTGAGGCTGAGGAGATTGGTCTGGCGGGCGATGTCCTGGATCACCCGGGTGGCCTGGATCATGCGCTGGCTGGTCTCCAGGATGTCGGTCATGGCCAGGGAAGCCTGGCGGGCGGCTTCGGTCCCGCCCTCCATGCGTTCGGAGGCCTCCCTCACCGAGAGATCCGCGCCCCTGACCGAGGTGTCCACGGCCTCCACGTAGCCCTCCACCCGGGTGAGCTCACTCTGGACTTCGTCCTCGGAGCAGCGCTGGTGCTCGGAGTTGCGGGCGATCTCGTCGGTGGCTCGGGACATCTGCTCTGCGGAGGCCGAGAGCTCGGTGGAGCCTGAGGCCAGGCTGCCCGAGACCGATTTGAGCTCGCCGAAGAGGCGCCGGAACTCCAGGTTGAGCTTGGCGTAGGCCAGGAAGAGGTGGCTCAGTTCGTCCTGCCCTTCGATCTGCACCTCCCGGGTGAGGTCCCGGTTGATGGCCATGTCGTCCATGAGCTCGATGAAGGTGTCCAGGGGGCCCGAGATGCTCCTGGCGAGGGAGAATCCGACCCAGAGGGTGGCGAGGAAGAGCAGGAAACCCACGATCAGGTGCAGGATCATGGTCCTGAACTGGGCGGAAAGCTCAGTGCCGGCACTCTGCTTAAGCAGGTCGAGTCGCGCCTTCTCAAGGGTCCGGAGGGCTTCGATGCGTTGGGTGGTCACCTTCCACCATGTCTCGGGGTCCACCCCGAAGGGCTGACCTGGGCTGCTCTCGAAGACCCTGGCCCGGTAGGTTGCGATCTGCTTCTCCCGTTCCTGCTGGAGGGCTTCCTCCAATGCAGCCTGTCCAGCTGTGTCTGCCATCTCTTTGTAGCGCTGGAGGTTGGTGTCCTGGACGCCCACGAGTCTCCCGACCCGCTGGAGCTGCCCGGGCTTGAGGGCATTGGCCGTGAAGACACCCACCAGGGTTCCCCGCTCAAGCCCGGCGGCCTCCCGGGCCCGGTTCAGGGAGATGTGCGCGATGAGGTTCCGGGTGGCGGATACGCTGGGGATCTCCATGGAGAGCTTCTCCGTCCAGCCGTCCAGGAGCTGGATGAGGGCGGTGTAGCGGGCCAGAAGCTCCGGGGCGGGGATGCTCTTGCCATCGATGGCCCGGCGGAGTTCCGAGAGCTCTCCCGGCCAGGTCTTCAGGGTCTGAGGGGCGTCCGACCAGGACGCCGGCCTGTTGCCCGCCATCCGGAGCGAAAGGGCAGCGAGGGCCGTGTCGGTCTCGCTGCGGAGCTGGACCAGGCCGGCATCCTGGGTGTCCTGGGAGCTCACGAAGCGGCTGCTGCGTCCCCGCTCCTTCTGCAGGCTGCCCATCAGGTCACCCATCTGCTGGACAGCGGGGATCCACCGCACCAGGCTCCGCTGATGGTCCCAGCTTCTCCAGGCCAAGCCCATGGCCACTGCGAGATAGATCAGGAAGGCCAGAAGGGGCAGGAGGAGGATCCAGAGCAGACGTGTGCGGATGCGGTAATCGACCCAATGCATGGCGCCTCCCGACGACAGGGCAGAACCCCTCTTTCGGCAGGATTGGGGGAGCGAATGATTTTTGCGGACCATGCCCTGTGTCGTATAATTGTGGATGGTGAAGTCTTTTTCTGGATGGTGAGGTCATGAATACCCTTGTGGCTGTGACGCCGGGAACCGCTCTCCCTGGAGATGCCGCTCTGCTCCTCTCCGCCTTCCGCAGCGTGGCGGCGGTCCTCCGTCTGACCCTGCCCGAGCAGGCCGCTCTGCTGGGGGTCTCCCGGGCGACGGTGGCCGGGTGGAAGTCCCTGCCGGGACAGGATCCCGACAAGCTCGACCGCATGGCCCTGGTGGTGGACATCTACGGCCTGGCCTCCGAGGCCTTTCCCGGAGAGCGGGGCGGTGAGGGCTGGCTCCGCCGCCCCAACACGGCTCCGCTCTTCGCTGGGGAGGCTCCTCTGGACTGCATGCTGGCCGGGCGCTTCGAGACCCTCTTCCGGATCCATGACCACCTGCTCGCTCTTGCCCGGGTCTGGTGAGCCCATGCGTCTCCTGGAGGTGACCGGCACCTGGACTCGACTGCATCGGGCGGAATCCGGCGCCCTGGTGGCCCTGCTGAACGCAGAGGAGCGGGCGGCGGTGGCCAGGCGCCTGGGGCGTACCCTTCCCACCGGATCCTCCTGGGTTCCCCCGGTCCAGGCCGGTGGAGGCGCCCGCTTTGCGGAACCCGGGGGGCCGGGCGCGCTCTACCTGGGCAACACCCTGGAGACCTGTGTGGCCGAGGTGCAGTATCACCACGGGCGTATCTGCTCCGAGTCGGTGGGGACACCGGCGGGGACCCGGGCCACCTTCCGGCAGTTGGTCTTTTCCGTCAGCGGCAGCTATGCCGATGCCTCCGGGGACCGCCGTGGCGGGCTGCATGATCCCGGGAGCTATGCCGCTTCCTGGGCCTATGCCCGTAAGGCGCGTGCGGCGGGCCTTCCTGGTGTCCACTACCGGAGCGTCCGTCGCCGGGGCGGGCGCTGTCTTGCGGTTTTCGCAGCGGCTGCCGTCCGCTTCCTGCGCCAGGAGTGGGGGGCGGTGGTTCTGGAGTGGGACGGGGAGAAATCAGTCCGGATCGCTTGAGTCGGCGCGGTCCCATCGCCGCAGGAGGACCCGGGCGGGGCCGTGTCCGGTCCCCGCGGCCCAGGCTAGCCAGTGCCTAGCGAGGGGCCTGTTCCTGGCTCTTCCGATGCCCCGATCCAGCCACTGGGCCAGGAGGTAGGCGGCCTCGGCGTCGCCGGTCTGCGCAGCCCGCTCCAGCCAGCAAGTGGCCTGGAGGCTGTCCCTGGGAATGCCCTGCTCTCCTGTGAGGTAGGCTTGCGCCAGCAGCCGCTGGGCTGCGGAGTCACCTTGCTCTGCGCGGGTGATCAACCGGCGGGCCCCGTGGCGGTAGCGCATGCCCGGGCTCCGCCAGGCCCAGAGGGCCAGGCTGGCGATCACCAGGATGGCACCCAGGACCATGGCCATGAGGAAAGTGCCCAGAGCGCTGGTCATGAAGGCGAAGGTCAGCAGGAGGGCGGCGAAGATGAGGGCGAAGATGAGGGTGCCCCCCAGGGCCACCAGGAGGAGGAGGGGGAGGGAGCGGCGCCCCATCTCCTTCAGGCGGGGCAGCCGGTCGGGGGGCTCGTCTTCGGCCTCCTGGGGTGGAATCGGCCGGGGAACGGGCGCGGGTTCGCAGTCGCTGGCCTGGACCTCCAGGGCGCCCGCATGGTTCTGGGCTGCTGCGAGGGCGATCCAATGCCGGGCGGATAGGGCATCGCGGTGGAAGCCTTCCAGGCCATCCCGGTAGATCAGGCCCAGCTGGTATTGGGCCTCCGGTTCCCCGGCCTGGGCCCGCTTCAGGGTCTTTCCGTAGCGGGGGCTCCGACGGGCATCCGGATCCCAGAAGAGCCAGAATCCCATGGCCAGGGCAGAGGCGAAACCGGCGACCAGCAGGAAGGGGAGGGCGGGCTGGACGGCCTCGAGCCCCTGTCGGCTGAGTCCGGTCACCCAGACCAGACAGAGGGCGAGGGGGCTCAGGGCCAGGGCTGCGCCCCAGGGGCCCTCGAGAAGGCTGCCCAGGTGGTCGAGGTGATCCTGGAGGGTCCTGTCGGGTCCGGTCATGGGGGCGGGGAGATCTCTCATCCTTTACGGCACAGTAATTTCATTCTGCACCCCTCCGGGTCGATAATGCCCAGCAGGGGTTCTGCACATGGATCGAGGTACGCTCATCGGATTCCTTCTGGGGCTCGCGCTCCTGGGCGTCGCCATTGGTCTGGGGCCCAGCCCCAGGGTCTTCTTCTACTTCCCCAGCCTCATCGTGGTGGTGGGCGGAGTCATCGCCTCCACCCTGATCCGCTTCCCCTGGTCCACGGTGCGTTCGGCCTTCGCCGTGGCCTCCCGGGCCTTCTTCACCCATGCCGCCACCTCCCAGGCCGTCGTGCTTCAACTCGTCGGGCTGAGCCAGCGGGCCCGCCGTGAGGGGCTCAAGAGCCTGGAGAAGCACCTCCCCTCGGACGCCTTCATGGCCACTGGCGTCCAGATGGTGGTGGACCGGGTTGAGCGGGAGCGGATCCGGGAGGTCCTGAGCGCGGAGATCCAGTCCACCATGGACCGCCACTCCCTGGGGCAGGACACCTTCCGCTTCATCGGCACGGCGGCGCCTTCCTTCGGCATGGTGGGCACCCTCATCGGGATGGTTCAGCTCTTCACCTCCATGCAGGAGCCCAGCATGCTGGCCAAGTCCATGGCCCTCAGTCTGCTGTCCACGCTGTGGGGGGCGGTCATCGCCTACCTCTTCGCCATCCCCATCTCCGGCAAGCTGGAGCAGCGCTCCCGGGAGGAGGGGCAGATCCGTACTCTGATGATGGAAGGGATCCTGGGGATCGCCGCTGAGATGAACCCCGGCCAGCTGGAGGAGCAGCTCAATGCCTTCCTGGCGCCTCACCTCAAGGTCCGGCGCACCGGAGGGGGCGCCAAGTGACCCGGGTCCGGGGCTTCGTCCGCAAGGCGGATCTCGAGAGCCTCTGGCTCATCACCTTCGCGGACTTGATGGTTCAGCTCATGGCCTTCTTCGCGGTGATCTATTCCTTCAGTGTCCAGGACACCCACCGTCTGAAGGCGGTGCTCAAGTCCATGCGCCAGGAACTGGGTGTGGAGAAGGCGGATGGCGCCGAGGCGCCGAAGACCGATGGGGAGGGGATCCTGCCGGGCAACACCGGGATCGATCCCAATCGCGCGGCGGATCTGGAGAAACTCCTCTCGGACATGAAGGCCACCGATGGACCCGATGTGGGCACCCGCATGCGCATCGTCTCCTTCCGGGGTGGCATCCTCTTCCCCGAGGG
Organism: uncultured Holophaga sp.; assembly: GCF_963677305.1. Classification (GTDB taxonomy): domain Bacteria; phylum Acidobacteriota; class Holophagae; order Holophagales; family Holophagaceae; genus Holophaga. The sequence goes on along the minus strand of NZ_OY781925.1, from coordinate 12,847 downwards.
CAGTGCGGCGGTGGATCCGAGCTTCCAGCCCATGCTGCAGCGCATCTCCGAGCTGGTGGCCCACTATCCTGGCTTCACCCTGATTTGCGAAGGTCATGCCGCTCCCGGGGAGCACGGCGGGGGGCACGATGCCCTGGACCTGAGCGGAGTCCGGGCCCAGTCGGTGGTGCGCTACCTGGTTCAGCACGGAGTGGACCCCAGGATCGTGGCGGCAGAGGCCCACGGCGACTCTCAGGTCGATGGGGACCCCAGCAGCCCCGAAGGACGGGCCCTCCAGCGGCGGGTGCGCTTCCGCTTCCAGAGGGTGGCCGAACGGTAGGAATTCTCCCCCTTCCCGCTATGCTGGTTCGGAGGGAGCCCCCATGATCGAACGCGCCTACTACCCCCCCATCGTCATCGAGGAGACCCCCCGCGGCGAGCGCAGTTACGACATCTACTCGCGCCTGCTCAAGGACAACATCATCTTCCTGGGCACCGCCATCGATGACAGCGTGGCCAACGCCATCGTGGCCCAGATGCTCTTCCTGGAGTCCGAGGACCCCGACAAGGACATCCAGATCTACATCAACAGCCCCGGTGGGAGTGTGACCGCCGGACTTGCCATCTACGACACCATGCAGTTCGTGAAGAACGACATCGTCACCTACTGCGTGGGCCAGTGCGCCTCCATGGGCGCCCACCTTCTGGCCGCGGGCACCAAGGGCAAGCGCTTCGCCCTGCCCAGTGCCCGCATCATGATCCACCAGCCTTCCGGCGGCGCCCAGGGCCAGGTGACCGAGATCGAGATCGCCTACAAGGAGAGCCAGCGCCTCAAGGACACCCTGGCGGCGGCCTTCTCCAAGCACACCGGGCAGCCCCTCAAGAAGGTCAACAAGGACATGGACCGCGACTTCTTCATGAGCGCCGAGGAGGCCATGGAATACGGCATCATCGACAAGGTCCTCACCGAGCGATCCTGATGCTTCAGGGCTTCGCCCTGAGCATCAGGATTGGAGAGATCCCAGCGCCCATCCGGGCGCTTTCCCATTCCGGCGGTTTCGCAGTTGATCCAGAAGCATCTTGAAGACCTGAGGGCCCTGTGCCCTTTCCTCGAACCCGGCGCCAGGGAACGGGGGGAGGACCTCATCGGGCTTCTGCGGCAGGCCTACCGGGGGGATCGCCAGGCCTTCACCCCGGGCATGCTCGCGGAACTCAAGGCCTTGGGGGAGGCCCTCAAAGGGGGGGGAGTCAGGGTGCCTCCCCCACCCCGGGCGGTGATGGGGGATCCTCTGGAACTCCTGAAATCGGTCTTCGGCTATCCCTCCTTCCGTCCGGGGCAGCGGGAGATCATCGACGCAGTCCTGGCAGGCCGGGACACCCTGGCTGTCCTGCCCACGGGAGCGGGCAAGAGTCTGACCTACCAGATCCCCGCACGCATGCTCGGTGGGGTCACCCTGGTGGTCTCCCCCCTCATTGCCCTCATGAAGGACCAGGTGGACGGCCTGGGCGAGGCGGGGCTCCGGGCCACCTTCCTCAACTCCAGCCTGGACCCCGAGGAACGGCGGCGGCGCATCCAGGGACTGCGCCGTGGGGAGTACGAGCTGCTCTATGCCGCGCCGGAGGGGCTTGAGCTGGCGGTGGGCTCCCTGCTGGAGGACCTGGAACTCCGGCTCATCGCCGTGGATGAGGCCCACTGCATCAGCCACTGGGGCCACGACTTCCGGCCCGCCTACCGCAACCTCCAGAACCTCAAGGCCCGCTTCCGGGTGCCGGTGCTGGCCCTGACCGCCACGGCCACCCCCGAGGTCCGGGAGGACATCGTCCAGCAGCTCGGCATGGAGTCCCCCTTCCGCCACCTGGGCTCCTTCTTCCGGTCAAATCTGCGGATCCATGCCTTCAAGAAGGGTGGGGATATCAAGGTCAAGGACGCCATGCTCAGGCTGGTCCAGGCCCGGCGGGGCCAGTCCGGGATCATCTACTGCCTGGCCCGGAAGAGTGCCGAGTCCACGGCGGAGTTTCTGCGGAGTCAGGGTGTCCGGGCCCGGGCCTACCACGGCGGGCTCAGTGCCGAGGAGCGGGATGAGGTCCAGGACGCCTTCAAGCGGGATGACCTGGATGTGGTGACCGCCACCATCGCCTTCGGCATGGGGGTGGACAAGCCCAACATCCGGTACGTGATCCACCGGGACATGCCCCGCTCCATTGAGGGCTACTACCAGGAGATCGGCCGGGCCGGGCGGGACGGCGCCGAGGCCGACTGCATCCTCTTCTACTCCTGGGCGGATGTGCTGAGCCTGGAGCGCATGCTGGACGGCCAGGAACAGGCCGAGGCGGCCCGTCTGCAGGTCCGTGCCATGTTCCATCTGGCGGATGAGCATGGCTGTCGCCACCGGGGCCTGGTCCGGCACCTGGGAGAGCAGATCCCCGACTGTGGCTCCCACTGCGATGTCTGTGGGGGGCTGGATGTGCTGGTCGAGGCCCGCAGGGCGGTCCGGGAGCCCTCCCGGGTCAAGGTGGGGCCTGCTGCCCGCCTGCCCGACAACCTGGACGAAGCCCTCTATCTGAGGCTCAAGGAACTGCGGAAATCTCTGGCCGACCAGCGGCACGTGGCGGCCTACATGGTCTTCAACGATGCCACGCTCCAGCACATGGCCCGCCTGCGTCCCCGGAGTCCAGAGGCGTTCCTGGCCATCAGCGGGGTGGGGCTCCGCAAGCTGGATCTGTACGGGGAGCCCTTTCTTGCACTCTTCCGGGAGCTGGATCCTGGGCTATCCTGATTTCTGCCCCATGGTGGATCAATGGATGCCTGCACACTTCAGAACCTCTTCCTGCGCCTGAGCCTCAAGGCCAGGGGGGCGGAGATGGTCCGGCTCCAGACCCTGAGCGGGGTGGACGTCCTCTGGGACGGGGATCCCAAGGTGTGGCCTCGGCACGCTCCCACGCTCTTCCCCATTGTGGGGAGCCTGAAGGACGATACCCATCTCCACAACGGCGAGCGGTACTACATGAGCCGACATGGCTTCGCCCGGGACATGGACTGGCGGCTGGTGAAGCTCTCCAGGGAGCGGGCCACCTTTGTGCTCAAGGACAATCCTGCGTCCCTGGCCCAGTATCCCTTCCCCTTCGAGCTCCGGGTCACTTACCGGCTCCTGGATCAGGCGGTGCGGGTCATCTACGAGGTCATCAACCCCGGCAGCGCCCCTCTGCCCGCCAGCCTTGGCGCCCATCCCGCTCTCCGCTGGCCCCTGCTGCCCGGGCTCCCCAAGGACCGCCACACGATCCGTTTCGAGCTGCCGGAGGCGGAGCCCGTGCTGCGCCTCCGCAGCGGGCTCCTGGACCCCAGCCCCCGTCCGACCCCCGTCAAGGATCGGATCCTCCAGCTCGCTGATGAGCTGTTCCGGGAGGATGCCCTGATCTTTACCCGTCTCAGGAGCCACAAGCTGAGATACGAGGCCCCGGGCTCCCCGGTGGTGGAAGTGGCCTGGGACGGCTTTCCCCAACTGGGTCTCTGGTCCAAACCGGGGGCGGACTTCCTCTGCATCGAGCCCTGGCACGGGGTCTCCAGCCCCATCGGCTTTGTGGGCGAGCTCTCCCAGAAGCCGGGCTCCTTCCTGATCCCGCCGGGAGAGACCCGCCGCTTCGCCTACCAGATCGCCATCTGGGCGGATGCCTAGGTCTGTCCTCCGGGCGCTCCTGCCCGGCCAGGATCCCCAGGTCCTGATCTATCTCCTGGCTCTGGTCGTCATCCTCTGGCTGCTCCGGCAGAGTCGTCGCTGGTTGTGGCTGTTCTCCCTGCTGGCCTTCCCCGGCACGCTCTGTCATGAGGGCTGCCACTGGCTGGTGGGGCGTCTCCTGAATGGACAGCCGGTGAGCTTCACGGTCCTGCCGCGGAGGGAGGGGCGGCGGGTGGTCCTGGGTACGGTTCAGTGTGCCCACATGCGCTGGTACAACGCCTTTTTCGTGGGCATGGCACCCCTCCTCCTCCTGCTCCCCGCCCTGCTTGTCCTGAGGTGGCGTCTGCTCCGGCATCCGGCTCTGGACTGGCGGGAAGCCCTCCTCCTCTTCGTCATCGCCAATCTGATCCAGGGGGCGGTGCCCTCCGGCCAGGATCTGCGCGTGGCGGCCCGTTCCCCCATCGGGTGGCTCCTGCTGGGGGCAGGTCTCCTCTGGGGCTGGGCGCGGTGGACGGGACGGCTCTGATCCTTTTTCAGCGCCTATCCTGGAGGGAGGAGGTGTGCCATGCATGTCATCGCCGGATTCACGGTCATCGCTCTGGGGGTGGGCGTCTCGGCCTCGCCCTACGTGGCCGAGATCGAGCGCTACCTGGCCACCACAGGCCTGAACTTCGAGCTCCACGCCAACGGCACCAACATCGAGGGGGAGTGGGATGCGGTCCTGGCGGCCATCAAGGGTTGCCATGAGCGGCTCCATGCCCTGGGGGTGCCGCGGATCCAGACCACGGTCTCCCTGGGCACCCGTACCGACAAGGTCCAGCGCATGGCCGATAAGGTGGCGAGCGTGAAGGCCAAGCTGGAGGCATAGGCCCTTGTCGGGAAACGGGAATGCCTCATCCTGAAGTGGGCTGTGCCCCTGATGGAGGTGACACGATGGATCGGCGGCAATCCCATACCCCCAGGATCGGCAAGGCCTTCCCCGAGCGGAGGAAGAATGTCTTCGAGCGGAGGAGGCACACCAGTGTCCTGCGGATCTTCTTCATCCCCTGGCGGCGTCTCTTCGGGGAATTCTCCGACGTTCAGCTCTTTTGAATGTTTTGATGTTTGAATAGTAAAAATAGTTTAACATGGTCAGACCCTGTTGGGGGCTGGCCATGGGGGTCTGTCGCAAAGGCTTGTTGTCGTGCTGCTGGCTGACGCCGGCAGGGGCAGGGCGTGCGGCAGCCAGGGGGGTGGCCGCTCTCCTGGGTGGGGTGGGGCTGAGGCGCCACCCCGAACGTCTTCCCTCTCGGCCCCCCCAGAGGGCTTTTCCTTGCAGGGGGCCGGGGATGGCAGGCAGGGCTCTGCTCAGCAGCCTCATGGTGTTGCTCATGGCGTCGGGCTGCCAGCAGCCCGTCCTGGATCGCTATCAGGGCTTTGCCCGGGCGGGCTCGGCCTCGGTGAAGGCCACCGCATCCTTCATCCAGGCCTCGCGGGAGGCCGCCATCGAGGCCGACAGTGCCGTCCTGCTCCGGGGCCGGGAGGCTCTGGATACGGAGGGCCGGCGCCAAGAGGTCCTCGCCCATGACCGGGCTCTGCAGAAGCGCCTTGGGCTCCTGGGGGATCTGGAGAAGCAGGGGAGCCTCCTCCAGTCCTATCTGGACGGGCTGGCTGCCCTGGCTGCCTCCGGCGAGGGCGACGCCCTTTCCTCCTCCCTGAAGGCGGACTGCGAGGCCCTGGAGGCCCTACGCCCTGGCTTGACCGAGGCCACGCTGGGGTCGGTGCGGGTCGGCGGGCTGCTGGAGGAGGCCACTGCGCCCGTGGTGAAGGCCGTCCAGGTGCGGGGCCTGGACCGGGAGCTCAAGGCCCGCTCCGCCCACATCCACCGGGAGCTCCTCCTGCAGGAGGCGGCCCTGAAGGCGCTCGGTTTGGCTCTCTCAGAGGATCTGGCCCTCACCCTCAACCTGGATGAGACGGCGGGGGTGGTCGAGCCCTACGCCCAGGCCACAGCCGCGCTTCCCTCCACCTGGGCCGCCCGTCGGAAGGCCCTGCTGCTGAAGGGGGTGGCCGCCCGTTCTGCAGGCGACGCTGCCGCGCAGGCTGCGCTGCTCCGGAAGTCCTTCGAGCAGCTGGTGGAGGATCGGCTGGCCCCCGGGACCCTGGCCCGCCTCTCGGAGGGGGCAGTGGACCTGGAAGGGCTTGCCCGGCAGCTGCGTACCGCACCCGAACCCTGAGGAGGTCCCGTGGACCAGGTCCGGATTCATGCAGAAGTGCTGAAGGTCCTGGGGGACCTGCTCCTGGCCATGAGCTCACCCGAGTGGGACGCCCGTCTTGGGAACGCGGAGCCTGCTGACAGGGCACGGGCCCTGGCGCTCATGCTCCGCCTCCAGGAGGCCCGCGTCCTGCTGGGGAATGCGGCCCTGGTTGCGATTCTGAAGCCCATGCAGGCCGAAGAAGCGGCGTTGAAGGCCGGGTTGGAGGCCGTGTCGCGCTCCCTGGGGCATCTGGAGGACTTCAGGGGGCTGATGGATTCGGCGGCCAGCCTGCTGGCGGCGGTGGGTGAGGCCGTCGCCTGAACTCAGAGGAGACGGCCCTTCATCTGGCGGTAATCCCTGAAGATACGGCGGAGCTCCGCCAACATGGCCTTTTCACCGGGCTGGACACCCGTGACCCTGAAGAGCGCCAGGAGCTGGGCACCCCTGGGATAGGTCCTCAGGGCGTTCACCATCTCTACGATCCTGTTGCGCATGGCCATGGGATAGTCCCGCCGGAAGAGCGAGACGCTGGTGGGGAACTGGGAGGAGGTCTGGATGATCCGTGTCCGGCGTCCAAAAGCGGGGTTCATGGTGGTCATGGTGCGGTAGGCGCTCTCCGTGACCAGGCAGAGGTCTGCCTGGCCGAAGTAGACGCTGTTCAGGGCGAGGCTGGACTTGGCGACCGGCTTGGTCGAGGCGAAGAAGCGGTCCATTTCCGGGGCGTGCTGCGTGAGGAGAGCATGGTTGAGATAGAGAAGTCCCACCTCCTCCTGCCTGACGTACGTGAAGCGGCTCCCCCGCAGGCTCTGGAGACCTCCACCCTTCGTCTCCTGGCGGGCCACCAGAAGGAATCGGTCAAAGCCCAGGGAACCCCGGGTGGCCAAGAATCCCAGATCCGCGTCCAGTCTGTCCTCCAACCGCAGATAGTCCACGGTGGCCAGGATGAGCAGGTCCAGGCCGCCCCTGTCCAGTTCCGCAGCCATGGCTTCCGCAGAGGGGTAGAGAGTCGTGGTGATCTCGCCATAGGAGCGGTACCGGGTGTTGAGCTCCTGGTTCCAGATGTCCAGGGCCGATCGGGCATCCTGGGAAGCCACATCGGGGAAGGAGGCCATGGAGAAGCCGATGCGGATCCTGTTGGCGGCTCCGCCCGTGACGCAGATGGCCAGGGTCATGCACAGAGCGAGGGCTCGGAGGATCCGCGGCAATGGGCTTCCATGGAAGAGGGGAGGGGGGCTTTGGAAACACTTTACAACAGGCGGTCCCTCTTCTTTCGGTATTCCCTGAAAAGCCGCCGATCCCCGGCCAGGACTTCGGAACTCGGGTACAGGAAGGAGCAGAGCGGGCGAAGGGCCTGAGGGGGATGGTCCAGATTGTGCTCCATGGGAGCGGATCCATCAGCGCGGGGATAAATGGGTCTGGCTTCCGAAGCCCATGGGCAGGCTGAAGCCCAGGTTCTTGAGGAGGAAGGTCCAGAGGTCCGCCCGCTCGGCGATGAGCATGGCTGTCGGTTTGCCCGCGCCATGCCCCGCGTTGGTCTCGATTCGGGTGAGGATGGGGGCGCTGCCGCCCTGGGCCGCCTGGAGGGTGGCCGTGAACTTGTGGCTGTGGGCGGGTACCACCCGGTCGTCGTGGTCGCTGGTGCTCACCAGAGTGGGGGGATACTTTGTGCCCGGGTGGATGTTCTGCAGGGGGCTGTACTTGATGAGGGTGTTGAAGCCCGCCTGGGTCTCGCTGCTGCCGTAGTCGCTCTTCCAGCCCCATCCCAGGGTGAACTTGTGGAAGCGCAGCATATCCATGACCCCCACCGCGGGCAGGGCCGCGCCCCAGAGCTCCGGGCGCTGGGTGAGGCAGGCCCCTACCAGGAGTCCACCATTGGAGCCTCCCTGGATGGCTAGGCGGGGAGTAGAGGTATAGCCCTTGGCGACGAGCCACTCCCCGGCGGCGATGAAGTCATCGAAGACATTCTGCTTCTTGTCCAGGCGCCCGGCGTTGTACCAGTCCATGCCGTACTCGCCGCCCCCCCGCAGGTTCGCCATGGCGTAGACACCGCCCATCTCCAGCCAGACCAGGGTGGGGACGGAGAAGGAGGGGGTGAGGGAGATGTTGAAGCCGCCGTAGCCGTAAAGCAGGGTGGGGTTCTGCCCATCCAGCTTCAGCCCCTTGCGATGCACCAGGAACAGGGGGATCTTCGTGCCGTCCTTGCTGGGGTAGAAGACCTGTTCGGTTTCATAGGCCCCCGGGTCGAAGGCCACCCTGGACTCCCGGAAGACCTCGCTCTTCCCGGTGCGGAAGTCATAGCGGTAGATGGTGGGGGGCTGGGCGAAGGAGGTGAAGGTGTAGAAGGCCTCCATCTCATCCCGCTTGCCCCCGAAGCCCCCGGCGCTGCCCAGGGTGGGGAGCTTCAGCTCCGACTGGAAGTGCCCAGCCCGGTCATAGAACTCGATGGCAGAGTGGGCATCCCTCATCCAGGTGGCCACCAGGCGTCCTCCGGTGAAGGAGACCCCCTGGAGCACATCCCGGTTCCGCCCCTGGGGCAGAATCTCTCGCCATGCGGCGGGCTCCGGGTGCTCCCGCGGGATGGCCAGGAGACGGTAGCGGGGGGCATCCTTATCCGTGCGCACGAAGAAGGTGTCCCCCTCGTTGTCCTCGACTTCGTAGGACGCATCCATGGTTGTCAGAAAGGGCTCTACCCCGGCTCCCGGCTGGTCCAGGTCCTGCAGGAAGACGGAGGTTCTCGGATCGGTGCCCTTGGCGGCGGTGATGACCAGCCAGCGGCCGTCATCCGTGACCCCCGCGTGGAGGTACCACTCGGGCTGGTCCGGGCGGGCGTAGACCAGGCGGTCCTGAGCCTGGGGGGTGCCCAGTCTGTGGAAGAAGACCTGGTGGTTCTGGTTGATGCCCTTGAGGGCGTCCCCCTCCTTCGGCGCGTCATAGCGGCTGTAGAAGAAACCACTGCCATTCTTCAGCCAGGCGGCCCCGCTGGACTTGGCCCAGTTCACCTCATCAGGGAGATCCTGGCCCGTGGCCACGTCCCTGACCTTCCAGGTCTGCCAGTCGGAACCGGCCACGGAGATGGCATAGGCCAGGAGGCGCCCATCCTCCGTAAGGCTCAGGCCCGAGAGGGCCACGGTGCCCTCCTTGCTGAGGGTGTTGGGGTCCAGCAGGACCCGTCCGGGGGCCTTGGGATCCTCGGTCACGAAGATCACGTTCTGGCTCTGGAGCCCCGTGTTGTGGCTGTAGAAATAGCGATTCCCCTTCTTGGAGGGGGCGCTGAACTTTTCGTAGTTCCAGAGGGCGGTCATGCGAGCCTGGATGGCCTTCCGCTCCGGAATGCCTGCGAGGTAGGCATCCGTTACCTTGTTCTGGGCCTTCACCCAGGCCCTGGTTTCGGCGCTGTTGTCATCCTCCAGCCAGCGGTAGGGGTCGGCCACCTTGGTGCCAAAGTAGTCGTCCACCACATCCCCCTTCCGGGTCACGGGTACCGGAAGGCTGCTTTGAGCCGCCAGGGCCGTGGTCGTGAGGAGGGTGAGGGCAGCTGGCAGGGACTTCATGGACTCTCCATCAGGGGTCGCCGGGACGGCGGCTGGTCTACGCATGGCAGGTCCTCCCTGGTTTAGGCGCCGCGGGAGGTGAGGGCGGCCTTCGCCGCCGCCTCCCCTGCCAACCAGCCGGTGCTGAAGGCGATCTGGAGGTTGTAGCCGCCGGTGTTGGCGTCCAGGTCCAGCAGCTCTCCGGCGAAGAAGAGCCCCGCCACCTTGCGGGAGGCCAGGGTGGCGGGGTGGATCTCCTTGAGGGAGACGCCCCCGGCGGTGACGACAGCCCGCTCCCAGCTGCCGTGGCCCTTGGCCTCGAAGCGCAGTTCCTTCAGGAGATGCACCAGCCTCTTCCGGAGAGGGGCCGTGATGCGATCCAGGGGGGCGGAGGGGCCCAGGCCAAGTGCCTGGGCGAAGGGGAGCACCAGGGGGGGCGGCAGGAAGCCGCGCAGCAGGTCACCCAGCTTCTGTCCCTTGCGCTCGCTGATCTCGCGCAGGAGGCGGGCATCCAGCTTGTCGGGGTCCAGGGCAGGCTTGAGGTCCAGGCTCAGCTCCACCCTGCACCCGGCGGCCAGGGCATCCACCACCCTCCGGCTCACCCGCAGTACCGTGGGGCCATCCAGGCCCTTCTCTGTGAAGGTGGCCTCCCCGAACTCCGTCGCCTGCTTCCTGCCCTCGATCCAGAGGCTCAGCTCGATGTTGCGAAGGCCCTGCCCTTGGGCGGCGGGCCAGGCAGGGCGGGTCTCCAGGGCCACCAGGGAGGGGCGCAACGGTGTGATGGTGTGCCCGGCAGAACGGGCGAAGCCGTAACCATCCCCTGTCGAGCCCGTAAGGGGGTAGGAGAGCCCCCCGGTGGCAAGGATGACGGCGGCGGCCTCCAGCTCCCGGCCCTCGGCGCGCACGCCCCGGATAGGGTCTCCGTCCAGGAGCAGGGCCTCCACCGGGCTCTGGCAGCGGAGCTCGGTGCCCTGTTGCCGGGCCCAGGCGACCAGGGCCTCGGCTGCATCCCAGGCCTTCCCGCTGGTGGGAAAGACCCGGGCTCCCCGCTCCACGGTGGTCTCCAGGCCCACCCCGGCCAGGAGGTCCACCAGGTCCTGGGCGAAGAAGGCCCCGTAGGCCTGGCGCAGAAAGCGGGGCTCCGGCTGGATCTCCTGGAGGTGCTCCTCCAGGGGCTTCATGTTGGTGAGGTTGCAGCGGCCCTTGCCGGTGATGCGCAGCTTGCGCCCCGGCTTCTCCATCTTCTCCAGCAGGAGGGTGCGGGCCCCCAGCTGGGCGGCGCGTCCCGCTGCGAGGAGCCCCGCGGGGCCGCCCCCCACCACGATCACATCCCAGCTCATGAGGACTTCCGGCTGCAGAGCACCAGCTCCATGCGGCAGCGGGCGCAGTCGAAGCGGCACTCCAGCCGGGTCGCGCCGTTCTCGATGAAGAGGGGGCCCTTGGGCTCGGCCATGCGCTTCCAGGGGTCGGGGTTGGGGTGCACAGCGCACCAGCCCATCTCGAAGCGCAGGCAGTGGCGGGTGGTCATCAGCACCCGGCCCGTGAGGTCCGCCTGGAGCTCGGCGGCCCCCTCCAGCACCTGGCCCCCCGCCTTCTCGTAGAAGGCCCGGGCCGCACGGTTGGCGATGTTCCAGGTGAAGCCCAGGCCCGTCTCGGGCAGGGGGCCGAGCTGGGTCACGGCCCGCCGTTCCTCCCGGGGGTGGGGCGCCACCCGCAGGGCCTCCAGGGCGGCGGTGGCCTCCCGGCGCAGGGCGTTGAGGCGGGCCACCGGGATGAAGACACTGCCCTGGATGCTCAGGTCCTCCAGGCTGAAGGGCGTCCCCCCCAGGCGTCCCAGGGCTTCCCGCTGGGCGGTGGCGTTGGCTCCTTCATCCTTGGGCCCCTCAAAGGGGCCTTCGAGAGTGGCTTCAGCCTGGAGGCCCGTGGGGTCCTGGAGGCGGAGGCGCACTTCGGTCCCGCTGCAGTCCAGGATGGCGCTGAGGGAGATTCGCCGCTCCACCTTGGCCCCTCGCAGGGCCTTGAGCCAGGCGTGGTCCAGGTTGCGGTGGAGCCGGGTGCCGGGGCGGATCTTCGATGGGTCCTGGACGAAGACCTGACGGCCCTCCACGGCGTTCACCACGGTGCCCGCCATGCGGCCCCCCTCGGTGAAGGCCAGGCCATCCCCGGGGTGCAGGTCCGCGGGGGCGTCCAGCACCAGGCGGTCTGCCTTCACGGACATCACGGTGCCCACGGGCTCGCCCAGGTGGCGGCCCCCTTCGAGGATGCCCATGGACTGGCGCCGACCCTCGATGCGGTAGTCCGAGAGCCCCCGCTGGAAGGTCTTGGCGGGGTCCGGGCTGAAGCCGTGGCTCACGGTGCCCAGGGAGGCTCTTCCGAACTCTGGACGGCGCTTCAACAGGGCATCCATGCGGCGGCGCAGGTGGCTGACCACGTTTTTCACGTAGTCGGCGTCCTTGAGGCGGCCTTCGATCTTGAAGCTGCAGACCCCCGTATCCGCCAGGGACTCCAGGTGCTCCGAGAGGTCCAGGTCCTTGATGTTGAGGAGGTGGCGCTCCTTGATGAGGGGCTTGCCGGAGGCGTCCAGGAGGGTCCAGGTGGAGCGGCAGGGCTGGGCGCACTCGCCCCGGTTGCCGCTGCGCCCGCAGATGGAGCCGCTCAGGTAGCAGTGGCCGCTCTCGCCCACGCAGAGGGCGCCGTAGACAAAGGCCTCCAGCTCAATGTCGGCGGCCTGGTGGATGGCCCGGATCTCGTCCAGGCTCAGCTCCCGGGCCAGGATGGCGCGGCTCAGACCCGCGCTGGCCAGGAAGGCCACCTTCTCCGGGCTGTCGCAGGCGGCCTGGGTGCTGGCGTGGAGGGGCAGAGGGGGCAGGTCCAGCTCCAGCCAAGCCATGTCCTGGATGATGAAGGCGTCCACCCCGGCTTCAAAGAGGGCCCAGGCTTGGCGGCGGGCCTCCTCCAGCTCCGAGTCGAAGAGCACGGTGTTGAGGGTGGCGTAGACCTTGGCGCCCCAGAGACGGGCCTCCCGGGTCAGCTCGGCGAAGGCGGCGGCGTCGTTGCCGACGGCTTGGCGGGCCCCGAAGCGGGCGCCGCCCATGTAGATCGCGTCCGCCCCGCAGCGCAGGGCGAGGATGCCCTGTTCGGCGTTGCGGGCGGGGGCGAGCAGTTCAAGTCCCATCCCCCCATTCTACCCGTGGGCACCCTCTCTCAGAGGATGAGCCGTACGCCCCCCAGGGACTCCAGGCGGTGGGGGAAGTGGTCCCCCGGGGTGCCGATGAACATATAGTTCTTGGGGACCTGGAGGTGCTGGCTCAGGCGCTCGATGAGCTCCGGGCCGAACTCGCCCTTGACGGCCAGCTTCAGCCGGGTGACCCGGTCCACGATGGCCCTGGAGGTGAGGAGGAGGACCCGCAGCAGGGGGATGCGCAGGAAC